>JAJYOQ010000177.1 GCA_021796135.1 Bacteroidota bacterium | reverse complement strand
GCAATTTTTTTATTAATTTCAGTGACTTCCGGACTAGTTTCTCTTCCTCCTTGGGGAAGCTCTGCAATCTGCTCATCAACCTCTACAATGTAGCTAATTTTGTTAATATGTATAAAGCTATCACCAAGTGTTCTAGGCATATTTTTATTAACTTGAGCTATAATTACTTTAGCTTTTTCAGCACCGGTTTTTGTTAATCCTACTTCAACACCGAAGCTACAAAAACCATGTTCATCAGGAGGTGAAATATGAATAAAGGCAATATCCGGCTTAATAATATTTTTGGAAAAAAGTAAGGGTGTCTCATATAAGAAAATTGGCGTAAAATCAGCTCTTCCCTCTTGAACAGCTTTTCTTGTGTTTTCACCTACAAAGAATGCATTATGTCTGAAAATTTTTTCTAGACCCGGAGCTATATATGAAATTTCACCAACTGCGAGAGCATGCATTATTTGAATATTTTCAAGTTCGTTTTTCCGCCTTACCAAGGCATCTATCAGTACAGTAGGAAATGCGCAATTTGAGTGAGCTAAAATTTTATCGCCCGATTTAACAATTTTAACAGCTTCATCCGCAGTTACAATTTTATCTTTATAACTTTTAAGTATATTAAACGGAATAGAATTTTTTGTTTTAAGATCATCAATAGATATCATAAATAATTTAATCCGGGAAATTATAAGTATATATAACTAATTAGTAGAAAATATCCTAAGGCGTCTATATTCAAAATTAAATATATTTGAAATTGCTTCATTTGAAACAAAACCATTGTATGTACAAACACCTTTTGCCAATCCGTCATCGTTAAGTAGAGCATTTGATAAACCATTATCAGAAATACTCTGAATATATGGAAGAGAGGCGTTATTTAAACCGTAACTTGCAGTTTTTGAGACAAGAGCCGGCATATTAGGAACACAATAATGAATAACATCATGAATTGTGTATACCGGGTCGGATAAAGTTTTAATGTGGCTAGTTTCGATGCATCCGCCCTGATCAATTGAAATATCAATTATTACGGATCCCTTTTTCATCTGTTTAACCATTTCTTCGGTAACCAAATGAGGGGTTTTTTCACCCTTAATTAAAATTGCTCCGATTAGTACATCAGCAAATTTAACGCCTCTGGATATCGTATATGGATTCGCAATAACTGTCGTCAATTGTTTATTAAATGAATTATCTATCTTCCTTAGTCGACTCAAATCTTTATCAATAACGATAACTTGAGCGCCTCTTCCAAGAGCCGCTCTTGCTGCCGTAGTACCGACTACTCCAGCACCTAGTATTACAACCGCAGCGGGAGCTACACCTGTAATTCCACCCAAAAGAATGCCTCTGCCTCCTTTTGAGTAGCTTTCAAGGTACCTTTCAGCAATTTGAATGGATAATTGACCAGCTATTTCACTCATTGAATGAAGTACTGGAAGTCCTAGTTCGTCTTCAATTAATTCATAACCAATGGCAGTAATATTTTTTTTCAACAACATTTCGATAGAAGATCTTTTGCCTACAGCTAAATGAAGAAATGAAAAAACAATTTGGTTTTCCTGAAGTAAGTTTACTTCTTCATCGGAAAGAGGGGTCACCTTGGCTATTAATTCTGCTCTACGATATACTTCTTCGGCACTATAAACAATCGTCGCACCTGCCTGTCGATATTCCTCATCAGTAAAATTACTACCTTCACCTGCACCATTTTGAAAATAAATTGTATGGCCTGATCTTTTTAAAGAATCGACGCCTGCAGGAGCTAAAGCTACTCTTTTCTCTTCCTGAATATTTTCTTTGGGAATACCAATTCTCATATTATTTCCATATTTTTTAATGAAAGACCTATCCAGTATATTTTAAAGTTATTTATTTTATTGATTAAATTCAAAAATAATTCAATGTATATATTTTGTTTAATTTACCGGTGTAATCGGCGCCTTACCCTTTAATACATTTATCACATTTTTAGCTGATAGTACTGCCATTTTATTTCTGGCTTCAAAAGTAGCACTGCCAATATGCGGTAAAAGGACAACATTTTTTAATTTTAAAAGTTCTTTATTTATATTGGGTTCATTTTCGTAAACATCAAAACCGGCAGCGAATATTTGTTTTTTCTTAATCAATTCAATTAAGGCTTTTTCCTCAATAATTTCACCTCTCGCTGAATTAATTATTATCGCTGACTTTTTTAGCAACATCAATTTGCTTTTATTTAATAAATGATATGTTTTTTCAGTAAATGGAAGATGAACAGAAATAAAATCAGAATTTTTAAGAAGATAATTCAGTGACACTTTTTTCGCGTCAGTTTTATTTTGTAATTCCGGATTAATTGAATGAGAGAAATAAATAATTTTCGTTCCAAAAGCTTTTGCTCTAATTGCAGTAGCTGTGCCTATTCTTCCGGCACCGATGATACCAAATATTTTTCCCCGCATTTCATATCCCAATAACAATTTAGGCGACCAACCCGTAAACTTTTTATCCCGAACTAACTTTTCGCCTTCGGATAACCTTCTTGCGCACGATAAGGCTAAGGCTATAGCTAGATCTGCAGTAGCATCGGTTAAAACATCAGGTGTGTTAGTAACGATAATTCCTTTTTTCTCTGCATATTTTATGTCAATATTATTGAATCCCACCGCATAATTAGAAATTACTTTACATTTCTTCATTTCTGAAATAACAGATTCATCAAAATTATCAGATAACAGAGATATTACTCCGTCAGCATCTCGTATATTTTCAATTAATTCGGTGCGAGATATTTTTTTGCTGCCTTTATGAACTACTACTGTGAAATTATTTCTTTTTAAAAATTGAATTGCTATTTCCGGAATTTCCCGAGTAATAAATACTTTCATATTATTATCCAAACAATAATCTTACAATAAATATGGCAGCTAAAACACCAGCTATATCAGCAATTAGTCCTGCAGCTAGGGCATGCCGAATTCTTTTAATATTTACAGCACCGAAGTAGACAGCAAGGACATAAAAAGTTGTCTCGGAACTTCCATAAAAAGTTGATACTAAGATTCCTATAAAGGAATCAGGACCATGCACTGAAATTATTTGTGCCATAATTCCAAGTGATCCACTTCCGGATAAAGGTCTCATAAGAGCCATCGGAACAGCTTCAGCCGGTAATCCGATTAAATTTGTTACAGGATGCAAAATTTGAACTAGCCAGGACATTGCTCCGCCGGCTGTAAAAATTCCTATAGCCACTAACATAGCAACAAGATATGGAATTATTCTTACGGCAATATTAAAACCTTCTTTTGCTCCTTCAACAAATTTTTCATAAACTTTAACTTTTTTAATAGCACCGTAGCCTATAAAAATGACAATCAAAAGGGGAATGGCGAGATTAGAAAAGATTAATAAAATACTTTTTAGCCAGCTAAAAGAAAATTTTTGAGAAAATGAAAATAAATGTTTCCCTGCGCCTGAGTATGTAATATAAATTAATACTAAAACTATTAAAGTAAACGTAACCAAAGGTTTTAATTTATTTTTCCACCATAATTTTCTGTTTTCCTTTTTTAAAGGAAATTTTTCTAAAATTTTTGCTGCTGTAATTCCTGCAATTGTCGCACAAAATGATGCAAATAAAGATGTTCCGATTATTATCGCAGGCTCTGAACTTCCGGAGGCAGCGCGAATAGCTATTGCCGTTGCCGGGATTAATGTCATTCCTGCAGTATTAATAGCAAGGAATGTACACATTGCGTTTGTTGCAGTTTCTTTTTCCGGATTTAGTTCATTCAATTCTTCCATAGCTTTTAAACCAAATGGGGTAGCTGCATTGCCTAACCCAAGAATATTTGCTGAAATATTCATAATCATAGACCCCATAGCAGGATGATTTGATGGAATGTCGGGAAATAGTTTTTTTGTTATTGGTTTAAGCCACATAGCAATAATTGAAATAAGTCCGGCTTCTTCTGCAACTTTCATAACTCCTAGCCAAAGTGCCATAACTCCAATCAATCCAAGAGAAATGCTCACAGCAGTACCGGCATAATCTATCGCAGCTTCCGTGACACTTTTAATTTTCAAAAATGAAACTTCATCAAATATAATGTGTGCAGCTAAAACATTAGGAGAAATTAGTGAATCTATTTGCACTTTTCCTCTTAATTCGTTTTTGCTTCCTGATGTTTCTGACATTTCCTGCCATATTTTAGGGTAGGATTTATCAATCTTAAAGTCAATTGAGTTGTTTGAGTTATTTTTCTGAATACTTAGGTCAGCTGCAATATCAAAATTATTATTTATTCTTTCTCGATAGAATTTAAAGTATCTCAAAGAATCAACATGAATAATAGCTTGATATGATTTAGGGACATTCGATTGGAATTTTTCTGACAAGTTAATATTTACAGCAAAGGGTTCACCGTTTCGATATTTATTTTGATTTTGGTTAATTAAGTCTGTAGTAATTGCTGCGCTAATTCCTAAAAAAAGCAACGCCATCCATACATAATTTAACATTTTATCTCTAAATATTGGTATAAAATTAAATTTTTCTAGTTACCTGTTTCCTCAAAAGCTTGAATTTCTTCTGTATCTATAATGTAAACATTTTTTAATAATTTCATATCTTTATCATCATTTTCTTCAAGATTATATTTTAATATATATTGCCTGAGAAACTCTTCTTTCAATTTTTGGTCATCCACTTTGCGTAAATTGCCTATAATTTTAACAGAGAAGAACTTATATATATTTTTTGCTTTATTCGATTTACTCTGCTTAGCAGAAGTATTTTTTAATAATGCAAAGTTTGCTTTTATATCAAAATTTATTTTTTCAGTTAATTCTTCTTCATTTTGCAATGAGATATAAATATTTTTATCCAAATAAATAAAGGTTACTGCCAGTTGAATAACTTTTTCTTCTTTAGAATAAAAAGAAACTATCCCTGCTATTGAAGAATTTAATTCCTCTTCGATTAAATCTATATTTCTAACTGTTTGAATATTTTTACGCATTACCTACCCATATTATTTTTTAAACATTTTTTAAAATCAATCGCATATTTACAAACTGAACAATACTCAAGATTTTTTGAATAAGACTTATTCTTTATGTCTATTATCATATTATTTATTTTATCCTTAATAACATTAAGACTATTTTTATTTATGCTAAATCTTTCGGGATTATTCGGTTCTTCTAGATATAAAAGGATTAGACTAAAATTACTAATTTCCGGGAATAATTTGCTTACAATATAAGCATAAAAATTCAATTGGTTGATATATAAATCTGATTTTTTTATTATCTCACTTGTGCTAATTCTACTAGTTTTATAATCAATAATAATTATTTTATCTTTTTCAAATACTATTTTATCAATTATTCCAAAAAGATAAAAATCGTCTTCTTTTACAAAGATTTCGAATTCGGTTTTGTAATCACTGTATATTTTAAGATTATTATAAATTTCCGAATTTTCTAAATTAGTTAACAGATTTTTAACATCTGATTTAAGATTTTCGTATTCGACAGGCTTAATTTGTAATTGATTAATATACATAGACGAAGCTAAAACCCATAATTCTTCAAATTTTTCTTTTTCATAATTGTGCTCTAATATTTTATGTATAATTTCCCCCTTAACTTTTGAGATATTAGCAGTGAAATACTGATCACTTTTTTCAATTTTATTTTCTGCTGACTTTTGCTTTTTATTAAATTTTGCCAATTCTATTATTGAATCAAGCCCTAATTCACTTAATTCATATTTAACCGGGCATAGAGAATATTGTGCAAATTTCGTTGCTGAAATGATTTGATCCGTTGCTTTTTCTTTATAATCACTAATAAATATTTTCTTTTCAATAAAGGATTTCTGCTCATAATTATTATAATCAAATGTTGAATCTATATCTGTCGTTATTGGAATCTCTAATTTCATATTCTTTGTAAGGTTGGAATAATTATCCTCTCCTCTTATTAAAAAGATAAGTTGGGAATTTATTGAAAAAATATTTTCATTTAGATTTATATTTAGTCCTTGAATTAAAAGGTCTATAAAAGATTCTTTATTAATTTGCATTTTTTCCCCTAAAGTTGCCGTTATATACAGGATATTTTTAGCTCTTGTAACACCGACATAGAACAGCCTTTTGATTTCAGCTATATTCTTTTTGTTATTAATTAAATCACTGATCCCAATTATAGGAGCGGCAATGTAATCATCAAAATAATTTTCATTCAAAGGTAATTTTGTAAGAATCCCGAAATTCTTATCTATTTGTACTGATTTACTTTTCACTACATCTGCACGATTATTGTCGTTAGAGTTAAACAAGAAAACAACCGGGAATTCCAATCCTTTTGCTTGATGTAATGTCATTAATTTCACAGAATTTGATTCCTCTATTACAGCTGCCTGAGATTCTTCATAAGAATTTTCGATTGCATCCTTCAGATAATTCACATAGTCATATAATGTTCTGAATCCCTGCGAAAAATAGCTTATAGACAATTGAATTAATTTTTGAATATTTGATAGTTCCTGAGTCCCATCCGTTTGAGAAGCAATCACCGATAAATAATTCGAATCAGTCAATATTTTACGTAAGAGATATACAAAGTGAGAACTTATATATTCTTTTTTAATTTCTAACAGCAGGCATATTTTATTATATATGTCAACATTAGTTTTACTATATAATACGAGCTTATTATAGAAATTCTTTCCATTTAGAGTAGAAATATGAAATATCTCTGAATCGGACAAAAAACAAAAAGGTGATCTTAATATTCCAATTAGTGCAGCGTCATTATTTTCATCCAACAAAAAACTAAAATAATTATATATATCAAATATTATCTGCCTTTGATAAAAATCCTTACCTCCGACAATTTGAAAAGGAATATTGTATTTTATAAAAGTTAGTTCCAATTCTTTAAATGATTTGCGTTTCCTACACAAGATAGAAATATCATTCCAATCAAATTTTGCTGATCCATCTATATTTTGCACAAGTTGAATTATTTTCTTTGCCACCATTTCAGATTCCAAAGAATTCCCTTTGGAAATGTTTTTTTCTTGTTTTTCATTATTATTTAGGTCTAACAAGATTTCAACATGTCCATATGTATTTTCCCCTGTTGCGCATACTATATCTGAATGATCGACTTCATTATAAAGCGGATTTGGGTTTGCAAAAAGATTTCGGAAAAGTGAATTTGTAAATAGGCAAAGCTCAGGCGCCATCCTAAAACTATCGGGCAAAGTTAAAATTGAAGAAGTTCCGTTAATAGTTTCAATACTTTTTTTTGTCCGGTTAAATATCTCCAATTCGGCATCTCTGAACATGTAAATACTCTGCTTATCATCTCCAACTATAAATAAATTGCCTTTCATTAAATCATCCAAAATAGGAAGAAATATTTTATATTGTAATTCATTCGTATCCTGATATTCATCAATAAGCAGATAAAGATATTTTTCTGATAATGATTTTCTAACAGAAGGTATTGAAATGATACTCTGAGTAAACAATAAGATATCTTCGAAATCTACAAATCCGCTTTCCCTTTTCTTATGAGAATATATATTAATAGCTTCTTCGGCGAGATAAATAAATATTTTCCCAAATTTTGCCAACTCACTCTCAATAGCTTCATGATTTTCAATATTTGGAATCATGTCAATAACATCAATTAATCCTTGAGCGAAATTAATATCATTCTCATTGTTTTCTCTAAGTTTGGCAGTAAGATATTTTTGTTTTAATATTTCACCCTTTTTTGTTGTAATAATCTTCTTTATAGACAGAAGCAAATTAAACTGTTCCAAAAATATTTCCTTATCATCAAGCTTTTTTAGAAGATCATCTACTTGAATTGCCAAGGAATTATCTTTGTTATGTGAAAAAACAATATTGTTTATTTTTTTTAAATACTCAGAAATAATTTTTATATCGCCGAGTATTTTTTGTGAAATTCGATTAATGGA
>JAJYOQ010000176.1 GCA_021796135.1 Bacteroidota bacterium | reverse complement strand
CGTTTCTCTTATGCCGAAAAATTCCAAAATGATTCTTCCAACCGGATTAGCCGAATGCTCGCAGTAATTTAATACCTCATTGAACGAATCATAGCGAGTTTTAATCACGTCTTGCTTAAATGCCTTCAGCAAATCGAAGAAATTTTTTGGTGTGAGGTTAAATTCTGCGATTGTATTGTTGAGTGCGCACCAGAAGTCGTTTCCGAATTTTCCGGCAATGCAGTTTTTCAAATGTTCTTCATATCGTTCCAAATTCTCAATTCGCAAATCTATATTCGCACTTCCTTCATCCGCAATATCGTCTGCTTGACGTGCGAATTGATAAACGACTGCAACATGTTTTCTTAATACTTTGGGTAAGAAGTGCGAGACAATCGGAAAGTTTTCGTAGTGGGACTTTGTGAATTTTACTGCATTGCGAAAGGCCAAATCAAGGGATTTATTTTCGGTCGAAATATTCTTCATTGTGCCCGGAACAGGACTCGAACCTGCACTGGCTTGCACCAACTAGCTCCTGAATGTCTAATCTTCATTAAAGTCAGTGTAAAAATTGCGATTTCGAATGATAGATCAACAAATTTTAAGTACACAATGACAACAAAAATTTTGTACGGTAATTTGCTTATTTAGATTTGTGATCAGTTAATTAGTGTATAACAAGTTAATATTTTTTTTCAGTAAAAAGAACAATTTCTGAAATATCCGACTACATTTATTTGCTAAATAAATTTCTGAAAAGACGACGACTAAATTTTTCATGATGCCCACATAAACACTTTGATAAAACATGCCCTTAGGAAATTCAAAAGTTGAGTAGCATTAAATGTATTCTCATGTAACTTTTAACCTAGCAAGCAATATTTTTTTTACAAAGCAACTTTATAATTACACAACTACCAAATGCGAAAACGCTATCGCCTTGAGCCACTGGTTATATTGCATCTTATATATTCTTAGATAACTTTTTTATAGAATTTCTTTTTTCCTCAGATAGTTGAGAAATATCTTCTTCATTCAAATATCCTTCGCTTAGTAGTCTGCTAAAAACTATAATAAGTTGTGAATATCTGTAATCGTATTTCAAATCAATAATCTTTCTTTTTTCTGATAAGAAATCCTCAATAGCCCAAATATCTGCATTAGTATTTATCTGTGAAACTTTGTTAAGCAATAAAGACTTTATGTTATCCATTTCTCTTTGGTAGGCATTATCAAAGGCTTTCCTTGCAACTTTTTTCTCTTCATTTGACCAATTTAAATCATATATACTCATAATGCTCACTATAATTATTGTATAGTAATTGTTGTGTCCAAATAAGTTGAATCATTTTGCCAAAATCTTAAGTCCTTAGTACCAGAAGTTAAAAAAATGATTTGTTCAGTATGCTTTAATGAACTTACAACTTGCACACAAGTCTCTCCTTCGTATTTACCAAAAACCTTTGAAGTAAAAACATTATCATCATTATTTCTTTCGGTTTTGTAATAATACCAGCAAGGTGTTCCTATTGTATAGGTAACGATTGCAGTAACTTGTTTACCATTTATTTTTAAGCTATCAACTTTGAATGCTGTGAGAGGACTAATCATTGAATGATCTGGTTCATTGATATTGCAAGCTTGCATTACGATAAGTGGTACAATAATAAAAAATAATTTTTTCATATTATCATTTCTATTCTTTTTGCAATATAACGGCATTGCAACTAAAGCGCCGCCTAGAACAACAATGCCAATTAACTGCTACAACTTTTTATCTACAAAAATGTCTCTTAGAACAACCTACTTCAAAGAGTAACTGAACTTTGTAAACTCTATTTCATAATTTCACAAACGTCGCACTGAAAAAGGCTGTCCGTGTTGCCTGTCCCGCAGTTCTCCTGCGGGGAGCGGCTGGTTATATGCGCTTATAATATTATGCCAACTAAAATACTATGCGAATAATTTCTTATATCTATTGTTGATAATTTTGAATTATTATTTATGTCTCTTTCATAACGATATTCTAAAAGCGCATTTATTGAAAATATTTTGAATTCAGATCCTAAACCAACAGTGATACTAAAAATATCCTTTTCAAAATGATCATAAACTACCTCAAAACCCTTAGCTATATTTGAACTCAATAAACGATTATATTGGGGACCAATAAGAATAAATGGAGAGAAAAGATCGGTCTCTATTTTAATTTTTCCAATTAATGATAATGATAAATAATTAAGCTTGTTAGTTACATCTATACTTTCACCGATACCATCGGGATTTTGAACGGTAGTTACTGGAATAGTTTTCCTAATACCTTTTTGTGAATATCCAATTTCTCCTTCTGCGACAATAATATTATTGAAAGCAACATCTGCAAATGCTCTAATTGTAACACCATAATTATTATCCCAATCTAACTTACTATTAATTGGAGGTTCGTATTCCCAACTATGATTTGTTATGCCCGACCCAATTTTCAAGCCGTAACTCGGTATTATTTGCGCATAAGTTGAAATAGAAAGAATAAATAACAGAACAATAAATAATTTTCTCATACTGTTTTCCTTAAGCATATAACGACGTTGCATTTAAGCGGACGCCACGAAGTGTCCGCTACAAATAATTTGATTTATTGTTTATATAATTCACTTACACAAATGCCGCACCGAAAAACGCTGTCCGTGTTGCCTGTTCCGCAGTTCTCCTGCGGGGAGCGGCAGGTTAGGCAATATTGTATTTAATAAGATTATTACTTCTACTTTTCTACAATAAAGCTACCTTCAATGATATTATTCTTTTTATTTAATTCTTTTAATCTATTCTTTGGAACTATAATTAATTTATAAATATGTTTCCCTATGACTCTGGGGATGTATCTAGATTCTTTTTCTGTTGAATATATTGTGTACCCTTTAACTTTCAATTTTGGGGTAGTATAATCAAAGTTTATTAATTTATTATCTACATAGAATTCGACATCGTAGGATTTTGCTGGAATTTCTTTTTTACCACAGTTTTCAATTCTATAAATAAATACCACTGGATTTTGCAAGGTTATTTTCTCCGGAGAGTGCTTGACATATACGGCTTTTATGTCAGACTCTTCCTTTTGCTCAGAAATAATATTTGTGTTGAGAACAACAAATAAAATGAGAAGGACAGTTATTAAAGATAATGGTTTCATAATACTCCTTTATTTAGTGCATAACGGTGTTGCCGCTAACCGGCAGCCCAGAACTACGATGCAACACTAAAAAGCCAACGCCAATAATTATTCATAAATTTGTTTCGTTCACAACACTTAAAGAGTAATTAACATTTACAACGCTACATTCAATTACACAAATGCCACAACCTTTAAAGCAGTCGCTTTGAGTTGCGTGTTAGGTTGAATTCTTAAAAAGAAAAACCAAATCCAACACCAAGTAATATCATTTTTATTGTTTCATTATCTTTTATTACAGAATATTCTTTTGGACTATAATTATATTTAACCTTTGGGAAGAGTATCAAATATTTTAATTCCAATCCAAGACTGAACCAACTACTCGCAATTCCGATACCACCAATTTTACCAGATATTCCATAACAATCTTCTCTAGATTTACCATTAAAATAATATGGTGGACGTGTATCCGAAATAAATGAAGCATTTCCTTCACGAGTTTGGGAAAGGAAAGAATTGTATGATCCGCCAAATGTTAAATAAATTTTATTGTGATTATTGTTGATGATATAATAGCCTAGATCAATTTCATAAGTCATAAAAGAATACAATTCCTTATCATCCTTTGTAATTAATGCACTTAAATTTGGTCTCAGAAAAAAGAAATTATTGATTTCATAACTATAATTTGCATTGACTGACAACCCGCTACCGAAAAAACCACCAACACTGATTCTATTGGATTGAGAATGAATTATCACTGGCAAAAAGAATAATTCTAACAAAAATATTTTGAAATTGAGTCTCATAATTCAATTACTTGTATTCAACCTAACGGCGTTGCGGCTAAGCTGCTGCCAATAACAAGAATTTAAATTAGAACACAACTGCCGATAATTATTAAAAAACTTTTTTTATTAGAACTACTTCGAACAAGACTGCCGAAACGGAATTACTAACCCGAAAATCTTGAAAATGCCGAAGGCGAAAACGCTTTCGGCTTGAGGCACAGGTTATACGGTTTATTGCATATGGATATTAGTTAAACAAATTCCTATACGAACAGTAAATACATTTCTATAATCAACATCTTTTGTTTGTGTAGCATTTAAATTATAAAACAACTCTATTCCCAAGCCAACTCCGGGGATTAACTTATGTAAAGGCATAAAGTAGGCTTGAGCATTTAGTGCTAAACCAGCTCCCCAGAAATAACCTGGTTCATATAATTTGGTTAAGGCTTTTCCGTATGACAAAGAGGGACCCAAATAAACAGAACTAATTAGCCAATCTTCACAATGTGCAAAACCAATTCCCACATTTCCGGTTGTCATTCCATAGTTGCTTAATATTCCTTCAGTAATTCCATTTAGAGAAATTTGATACGAGAAATTTTCTAATACTTTATTATAAGAAGCACTTGGATTTATATACTTTGAAGAACCGCCGACACTGACATTTAACCAAAAAGGATTTTTATGAATTGATTCTTGTGCATAGATTGAACAAGTAACCAAAATAAATACTAAAAATATAAATACATTTTTTATCATTCTTTTAACCGTATAACGGCGTTGCCGCTAACCGGCAGCCCAGAACTACGATGCAACACTGAAAAGCCAACGCCAATAATTATTCATAAATTTGTTTCGTTCACAACACTTAAAGAGTAATTAACATTTACAACGCTACATTCAATTACACAAATGCCACAACCTTTAAAGCAGTCGCTTTGAGTTGCGTGTTAGGTTGAATTCTTAAAAAGAAAAACCAAATCCAACACCAAGTAATATCATTTTTATTGTTTCATTATCTTTTATTACAGAATATTCTTTTGGACTATAATTATATTTAACCTTTGGGAAGAGTATCAAATATTTTAATTCCAATCCAAGACTGAACCAACTACTCGCAATTCCGATACCACCAATTTTACCAGATATTCCATAACAATCTTCTCTAGATTTACCATTAAAATAATATGGTGGACGTGTATCCGAAATAAATGAAGCATTTCCTTCACGAGTTTGGGAAAGGAAAGAATTGTATGATCCGCCAAATGTTAAATAAATTTTATTGTGATTATTGTTGATGATATAATAGCCTAGATCAATTTCATAAGTCATAAAAGAATACAATTCCTTATCATCCTTTGTAATTAATGCACTTAAATTTGGTCTCAGAAAAAAGAAATTATTGATTTCATAACTATAATTTGCATTGACTGACAACCCGCTACCGAAAAAACCACCAACACTGATTCTATTGGATTGAGAATGAATTATCACTGGCAAAAAGAATAATTCTAACAAAAATATTTTGAAATTGAGTCTCATAATTCAATTACTTGTATTCAACCTAACGGCGTTGCGGCTAAGCTGCTGCCAATAACAAGAATTTAAATTAGAACACAACTGCCGATAATTATTAAAAAACTTTTTTTATTAGAACTACTTCGAACAAGACTGCCGAAACGGAATTACTAACCCGAAAATCTTGAAAATGCCGAAGGCGAAAACGCTTTCGGCTTGAGGCACAGGTTATACGGTTTATTGCATATGGATATTAGTTAAACAAATTCCTATACGAACAGTAAATACATTTCTATAATCAACATCTTTTGTTTGTGTAGCATTTAAATTATAAAACAACTCTATTCCCAAGCCAACTCCGGGGATTAACTTATGTAAAGGCATAAAGTAGGCTTGAGCATTTAGTGCTAAACCAGCTCCCCAGAAATAACCTGGTTCATATAATTTGGTTAAGGCTTTTCCGTATGACAAAGAGGGACCCAAATAAACAGAACTAATTAGCCAATCTTCACAATGTGCAAAACCAATTCCCACATTTCCGGTTGTCATTCCATAGTTGCTTAATATTCCTTCAGTAATTCCATTTAGAGAAATTTGATACGAGAAATTTTCTAATACTTTATTATAAGAAGCACTTGGATTTATATACTTTGAAGAACCGCCGACACTGACATTTAACCAAAAAGGATTTTTATGAATTGATTCTTGTGCATAGATTGAACAAGTAACCAAAATAAATACTAAAAATATAAATACATTTTTTATCATTCTTTTAACCGTATAACGGTGTTGCCGCTAACCGGCAGCCCAGAACTGCAATGCCGAATAGAAGTAACAACTTTATATTTATAAAAATATTTTGTAGAACAAGCTACCTTAAAAAGTAACTTAGTTTTGTAACCAATCTTTATAATTACACAAATGCCAAGTGCGAAAACGGCGTCCGCTTGATTGGCTTGTTATATACCATTTCACTTAATATTTTGATTAACATCAATAGATCGTTTTTTCATCATGCAAATCGCTGTTACTAAAATCCAAATAACAAAAATGAATGGAGCTGTTGCTGCTGGACCATCTCCTGCTGCACTATAGTATTTTGTGAAATCAGTACCAAAATACATTGTTGGCACAAATGCTAAATTTACAACTGCAGTAATCAATGACAGCAATCCAGTCCACTTTGGAAGAGCCTTTGTATTATAAATCAAAATAGCAGCTATCACCATCATAGTCGCAACTAGGACTTCGGCAACGGAACCAAATAATAATAACGTGCTTTCATTTAGAGTTCGTACTACTGTTGGGTCTACATTTCCGTTAATAGTGTGAAGAGCGATAGTCCCAGCGAATGAATCACTAATCAATGTCAATGCTATATATATCGCTGCGGTACCAAAGAATGTAGTTCCGAGCCATTCGTATGAAGGTTGTGTTTTAACTATTAAATTTCTGAATCCACCAAAGAAGACGATTAGCAAACTAAAGATGAACAGATCCATAAGTGTGCGTGTAAGATAGAGAGTGCTGTGCCGTGTGATGAACTCGCTAAAAGCGGTCGCTTCCCAAAACTTAGGCATAGACTCGCCCACAAACCATAAGGGAAACTCGGCAAAGGTGATAAGACAAGCAATTAATCCAAGAATTCCAGCGATACGTACACTTTTAAGACTTTTATCAGAATTCATACAAACTCCTCTTTGTTTATATTTCTGCCACTGTGGACAGCGGTGAATCCAAAAGATTACAAGCCAAAAGGTATATAACGGCGTAGCTTTTCACCCGTCCGCCCCGAACAACAATGCTTACCTTTACGATTACACCCGAAAATATTAATAATGCCGCACTGAAAAGGCGGTCGGGTGGAAGAGCAGGTTAGGCTTTGTTATTTGTTATCCACAATTCAAGCAAATTCTTATAATACTCAAGGGCCTTATCCAATATTTTAAAATTATTCTGAATCTGTTCAGCGGTTCCATTATTTGATTCAATCCAATGCCATTTACCTTCTTTCTCATCCCAACTCAACATCAATCTCAAATCATATAATAATTTCCTAACTTCTGGTGAAATTCGTTCTGGGAAAAATTTGAGAATCGAATCAATCAAAGTTGTAGACATAAATATTCTACTACTCGAGAACCAAAAGAATCCAAAACTTTCGATGCTACCATGAGATGTGGGATTATTTTTAAGAAAAATTACTTTTTCAATTGATTTATTTATTTCACTATCTAAAGTTTTAGGGTCATCAAAAAAATACTTATTCATTACAGATTCATTAAGAGTCCCAGCTAGAAGCGAAACCAAAGTATTAATATCTAGCTTGATTTTATTATCAAGCTGCCTATATTTCTTCTCGGTTTTATACTCTACGTAAAAAGAAACAATAAGAACAATGATGAAGGACTGAATTAATATGCCAACAATTAGTAGAATTAAAGCTGATGTTCGCTCAGAAATTGAAGTCGAATAAAAAAGTATTATTAAAACAAAACTTATTATTATTCCAATCGATGCAAGTATTATTTTTAATTGTTCCATGTTAAGTTTTTT
>JAJYOQ010000175.1 GCA_021796135.1 Bacteroidota bacterium | reverse complement strand
CTATTTGCCGGTGATTTTATACTTTTTATATAGAGCTATTTATATTGCAAGTGTTCCTTTAGAAAATATATTATTCCTTATTGCTTTAGGGATATTTGTCTGGACTTTTACTGAATATTTTTTGCACCGGTTTATATTCCACTTTAATGCTAAATCCGATTTCGGGAAAAAAATCCATTTCATTTTTCATGGGGTTCATCATGATTACCCAATGGATTCTAGAAGACTAGTTATGCCGCCTTCAGTAAGTTTACCTCTTGCTGCATTATTTTATTATATGTTTTATTTAATATTCGGGGTAAATGAAGTAGCACCTTTTTTTGTAGGATTTCTTACAGGATATCTTTTCTATGATATGACCCATTATGCGGTTCACCATTTTAATATTCATAATAAATTCTGGTTAGCATTAAAAAAACATCACATAAAACATCACTTTCAGGATCCAAATAAAGGTTATGGTGTAAGTTCACCTTTTTGGGATATAATTATTGGAACGAATTTCCCAAAAGAGAATCAATAAACAATTATTTTGATTGATTTGAAGTTTTTCAATCAGTGATTTTTAATAAACCAACTTTGGAGTTGATTGTATTTTCATACTGTTATCCGGCAAATCACTATTGTTTATTTGAGAAGATAAAATAAACTTTATATGTTGGGCAAAATTTCGAATATTAAAAGGTTCTGAAATAAAATGGGTAAATCCATACGACAATAGATACTCTTTATTAGTATCGGATTTTATAATTGCATAAGCAACAATAGGTGTCTCACTACAATTACTTAAGTTACTAATCGATTGAGCTATATTAATAACTGCCATCCCTGATTTCTTGTTAATATTTATCATTATTAAATTGTATTTATTGGCAGTAGCTAAATGTAAGGCAATACTTGGTGAACTTGTGATGTGTAAATTACAAAAATTGATAAATAATTTATTGATTTCTGATGAACATTCCGGGTCGTCCTCTAAAAGCAGCATTTTATACATAAATAGTCCGTTCTAAAAAATTAATTGTAAGCAGAAAGGTTTTGGGGTATGCTTTGTGAATATATAATCAACTTATAAGGTACCTTTTATATATCATTAAAACAAGTCTTATTGTAATAAAAAAAAGAACTTCAGTGGTTTAGCATAATTCAATATTACTGACAATATCTGTCATTTTTAAATGATTTTATACTTAGGTATTATATATCTTAAAGACTATGTTTGTTCAGGTATAATATTTTAGGAGTTTCAATATGAGCATACAAGATAGTAAACGGCGGGAGAGAATCTTCACACATCATAAAACTGTTTTAATTAAGGAAGTTTTATTGGAAAAGCTGCCTGGATGGAATATGGATAAGTTAAAAAAAAATTTAGAGTCATTAGAACATAAAGAGGTTATCGAAACTTCAGGAAATGATATAAAAATCTTTAACCTTCCGGCAAATGAGAAAACAACAAAAAAAAATAATAATGAGGAAATTGACAATACAAAATTAACAGAAGATGAAACGGAATTATTAATGATGTTATTAGAGCAAAGTATATCTTGTTAAAAAGATATAGCTATAATTATTAAGCATATAAAAAAACCGGTTGCACAAATAATGCACAACCGGTATAAAATATGAATGATATTTTAAAATCTAAATGTAGTGGCTATAATGATTTTATCAGCAGTTATACTTTGATTTGTTGTAGGAGAAGTATAATATTGATCGTTGTAATTATAACCAAAATTGTTCCACCAGCCATGCATATAAGCAAAATCTATATTAAAAGTCCCATCTATTAAATATCCTAATCCTAATGTATAATATTTCTGATCATATTGTGAAGGATCGTTTAGATATGCAGAAGGCTGTACAAAAAATCCTGCGCGCAATCTTAAACCGAGATAAGGGAATGTATATTCTGCACCAACATTATAATTAACAACTGATCTTAAATTATTTATTATGTCCTGGTTTAAAGACCCAATTGTGACTGGATCAATTCCTGTGGGGTTTTGGAATTTAAGCTGCCTATAGTCTACAAAAGTTGCCTGAAGACTTAAGATTAGGCTTTGGACATTAAATGCAAAACCTCCTCCGAGTTCAAACGGAGTTACGATGTCATATTGTACCTGGTCATTATAATTATAATTTTGAGTAGGAAAATTATTAAAGATACTGGAAGCTTGATAATTAAAAGTTTCTTTTATTGTATATGTTTTGGGGAATTGAATGGTTATACCAAACCTGGAATGGTTTTCTAATTGATAAATTAAACCTAACTTAGCATCCCAGCCCGATATATTCCAATCTAAAAGATGGTTCACATGAAATGTCGTGAATCCGGTTGTCCCGGGAGTCGTTGGATCAGTTGGAATATTTGCATAAACTCCGTTTATATCATCTTCATAATAATTATAATTATTTTCATATGATCCTGAAATTATATCAAGATTCAATCCTACAAAAAGATTCTTATAAACCTCAATTGCTCCGGAAAAAGTCCAGTTGCCGGTAGAACCACTCTGTAAAATTGTACCGCTTTGATTTAGTTTGCCTTTTATGTTAGTATTGTAATTACTATCTGCTAAATAAAGATTATAAGGAATATTAGTCGTAGCATTTAGGTCCTGAATTAAAGAACTATTTGAAGAATTAAACCCACTGAACTTTAGTGCGCTTGTATAATCTTGCGTAATATGATAGGATAATCCAAACACCAAACTGCCTCTTTCAGTAGGGAAGGGGAATGCTAAACTAAAATTACTAAGGTTTGTTGCACTATTCGAATAACTGGAGCTTTGTCCTAAAAAATTAGTGTTATTATTATAGGAAAGATAATTAATCCCACCTGAGATCTCTAACTTTTTAAGTAGACCAAAACCTGCAGGATTAAACTCTGCAGCTCCGACTCCATCACTTAAACCTATATAACTGTCACCCATTCCTAACGCTCTTGCATCAGAGCTTGTGTACGGTATACCTAACCTTAAAGCATCACTTATATCTTGAGCATGTAAGCTTGAAAAAGAAAATATAACTAAAACGAAAAAAACACCTAAAATTTTATACATAAAAGACTGCATTATTTCCTCCCGTCCGTTTTTCTACTGCCATCATTATTCCTAATATTATTTGAGGTAGAGGTACCGCTATCTCGTTTGGAAGCAGAATTATTGGAATTATTGTTTGAATTTTCAACTCTTGTACCTACAGAAGATTTTGGAATACTTCCGGTATTACTACTACTTGATGAAGAAGATGATGAACCAGCGGAGGAATTACTTGCTACAAAACCTCTTGCCGGATATACCAAATTGAAAACAGCGTCTCTAACTCCGGAAGTGAATCTTCCTCCGGATTGATTTCTTATAAGAGTCTGAGAATTACTGGAATCTCTTTGATAACCCCAGGATGAACCGATTTGATATGTAGGTAAATCTACAGATACCCACCACGGAACACTATAAAAATCATTGTAATCCCCGAAATAATTCTGAGGGTAAAATGAATCTCCATTGTCAACTGCTGTTTGGGCAGTACTTTGATCAGGGGATAATATTGCAGTATAGCATCCCGATAAAAATATCATTGAAATAATTCCGAAACTGAATATTACTAATAGGTTTCTTGGTCCCATAAAATTATCTCCGTTTCTCTGAGCTGCTTGAACTTCCACGATTGCTTCCGCCACTTGAACGCGCTGAAGGAGGGCTATAACTTCTTTGCGGAGCAGAATAAGAAGATCTTGGTGCGGAATAAGAACGCGGAGCAGAATAAGACCTTGGTTCGGAATAAGAATGCGGTGCAGAATATCCTCCCGGATTACTATAAGTTCTATTAACCCTTCCGTAATTTGAATTACTGTTATTGCCATTCCTCGTATTTCTATTTATTTCAGCTCTTCGATTATTATTAATTTGTCTTTCGTGGTTAAGCCAGGACATGTATTGTTGATATCGGTTAGGAGCATTGGATCTTGTATTATTATTAGAAACTCGGTTTTGAGATCCATAAGAACCGTTTCTGTTGTTTAAGTTATTTCTTAAAACAATTCCATTGTTATTTGTAGAAGCCCTAGAAACAGTCGAGTTTGCCGAACGAGATGTATTATTTGTACTTAATCCATTTCTCCCGGAATTACTATTATTCGAGACACCAGTAGATAGATTTGTACCTCCATTTGAAAATACTCCTCCTCTACCACCGAAATTACCTCTTAGTCCATCATTATTTCGAATTCTTGTAATGTCATTTGTCCTGGATGGCATGTGATAATTATTATAAAAACCCCAATAATTTTGGTAATAAGGATTCCAAGTTCCATATGGACTATAATAAGAATAAAAAGGAGAATAATAAGTAGCAGCCCATAAATTATATGGGTCCCAATAAAAAGGATTATACCACGGGTTACTATACCAATATCCTAATGAAACACTTGGATAACCATACCACCATGAATTTCCGCAATATGGATAATTATTATAATCGTAATTATTGCTCATATCGCCCTGATTTTGATAGTTTTGGTCCTGGTAATTCTGATCTGTGTAATTTTGATCCTGATAGTTCTGATTTTGACTGTTATCTGATGAATAATAATTCGTTGAGTCAGGCGGATATTGTCCTTGATTATTATAATTACTCTGACCGTCATTATTCTGGTTATCGTTATTATTCTGTTGATCATTGTAACCGTAATTATCTGAAGGGTTATTTTGAGTTGCAATTTGGGTATAACAACCTCCCAAAATAAATGCCGATAATAAGGCTAAAATTGCACCTAAATATTTGAAATTTCTCATAATCAATCTCCTTCAAAAATTCCTGATTTAATATCTACAAAAACCACGCCTAATTAAAGGTAAAAATAAACCTTATTTGAAGAGAAAATAATTTCTATTGTATATAAATATGAACTTTAATGTACAATATTAACTACATATTCTAAATTTAATATTTTGACATAATTATATTGAATTAAGTTTAATCTTACTGCTGGCTAAAAAATGCTTTTAATATATTCTAACCTTAATGCTCTATCAGCTGAAGTTGGACTCCATCTTTTATTATCCAGCAAGTCTCTTAAATCGAAACCTAGAGTAAAACCGGAACCAATTGACCAACGAATACCTATATTTAGATATCCATTACCGGAACCGTAATATCTTGTTGCATTATCATTAAATGCAAAGTCATATTCTCCGATAAGTGATACATCAGGTCCCAATGTCTTTTCGCAGCCGACCCTTAAATCAATAAAATCATCCCCATCTTTACTTTCAAGGGAATAATTAATTTCACTATGCAAACTCAAATAACCCATGAAAGCAAAATTTTTGCTGGCAGCAGCAAAAAAGCCCGGAGATTTTACGGCATATCTGGATGTTGAATCAAAGTATTCTCCCTTCCCCTGGGAATCAAAGCCCAAAGTTAATGCAGGCATATTTACTGTTTCATTTATAACTCGGAAGCGAAAATCTATACCTGGATAACCATACCATTTGGGGGAACCAGCTCCAATAATATTTAAACCGCCGTAAGAAATTCCAAAACTCACGTTATCAAAAACACCAACTTCAATTCTTTCGATAAGATCTCCTCCCGGCAAAACATCGGAAGTTACACCTACAAATCCCTTATTGAGAACTCCTGCCGTGGGCATATCAATTAAGTATCTGTATTCGTATTTTGCATTTGTTCCTGCAATCCCCTGTGAAAAAATAAAAGATGTAAAAGCAAATATTAAGGCTAAGGTCAGTGTTATAGTTTTCATATTTCCTCGAACTTTATTGCGATATTTTTATACTTTTCAAAAAGAAAAATAGTAATAAAATTTGATATTTATAATGGCTCAATTAAATTTAATTGAGGCGTATGTTGAATTTATAATTATTGTAACTAAAGTCGACAGTAGGGATTTATCAGATTTAATTAAAACCACTACTTTCCCGGGTCTATCCTTTGCGCGTAAAATAAAAATCCCTTTATTCTCATTTGCTTTTATTATATCTATCAAGTCATTACCTTCTTCAATTTCTATTTTTGCATTAACCGATCTAAAGGGAACTTCATAACCAAGTGCATTAATTGGTATTGCTTTTATTATTGTGGTCGATTTGTAATCGGCAAATAGAGTTTTAGGTTTTATTAAGAAAGTAACCTCATAAATATTAAAAATAAAATAATATACTAATAATCCTAAAATTAAAATTATTATCGAAGTAATAAAATAGATCTGAAATTTATCCATTAAATAATAACCATTAAATTATCTGACTAACTTACGTTTTTCTTTTCTAACTGTTCTGAGCATTCTCTGAATGATTTGATGAATTACATTGTCGGGTACACCGTCAATATGAATGGAACTTAATCGCATATCGCATTGGTCATTAACATAATCAATGGCAACAAAGGTATTATTATTAGTCAAAACTATCTCTGTTGAAAAAAAATCGAGATTAATATTTTTTGCGATAGTCTGAGTTATCTGTATTAGTTTTTTCAATTTAAATTTTATTATTTCATCCGGATGCATCTCGGTGTAGAGATGAGTTTGATCATCCCACCAAGTAGGAATTGTTGTCCCAAATGCCCAAAAGCATCTAAACCAAGCTCTTTTACCCTCAAGTAATTTTGGGTATATTTTTTCCTGTAGTAAATACTTATCTTCAGTATAAGTTATCCTTTCGTGGAATATATCCTTCAAAGTTTCTGCTCCGGTTACAACTCCGATTCCTCCGCCGGTAGTATTACAAGGTTTGATAATAAATGGTCTTCCCAAAAGGGATAGATCTTCAACCGAAATTAAAATATCTTCGCTTTCACTATGAGGAGGTATTATAATTGAATATGGGACATTTATTCCGGCAGTAATAAATTCTAAATGCATGCTTGCTTTATCGATTGCATGAATAACATTTTGATAAGGATTAAAAATTCGCGTCTTCTTTTTCATTAAAATTTTGCCTAAATCACCAAAATTTTCATCCACATCCCAGGCTCGATCAAGGTAAAAGTTGAAGGAAAGTTCCTTATTTAGAATTTGTTCCTTCACTTCAAGAATATTATAATCTGATATTATATAAGTGGTTAATCCGGACTTATGAAATGCTTCTTCAGTTAAAGAAATAAATTTATCATCATATTCCCATACATAAGCTAAGGCGAGGTCAAAATTATTCATTAAATTAAATTTTCAAAAATGTCTGATGTTAAGTACTGCTTGTGCAAAGAGTAATTTAATAACTATTTGTACAAAGATATTGTTTACTATATTTGTAATCAAGAAATCAGATTGATTTAATGCTTTCTTTGTGAATTATTTTAATCTGACCTTTCGATAAAATTTAACTATTGATTCAAGATTGTATATAATATATTTTCGAAAAAATTAAATTTATTTATGTTAAAAACTATCCCTATTGTTTTAGTATTATTGTTGATTGCCGGTTGTTCTGCACAGAAAGAAGCCACTAAACAAAACTCCCAATTAATTGGTAATATGCCATTAAATAAAGAAATGAAAGATGAAGCTCTTAGCCATTTCATCGATGGGTCTACTTTTGAAGTTAAGGGTGATTATGCCTCTGCAATTCTCGAATTCCAGGATGCTTTGAGAATTGATCCGGATGAGGCAATCTATTATGCTCTTGCAAAAAATTATCTGTTCTTAAATAAACTTCCTCTTGCACTTCAAAATTGTAAAAGTGCAATATATCTTGATTCAAGTAACACTGAGTATTTTAACCTTTTATCGGATATTTATATAGTTGCTAACCAATTTGACTCTGCGGCTATTGCATTGAATAAAATTATTAAAATTGATTCTTCTGATGTTAGCTCATATTATAGATTAGCTAGAATTTATGAAAATCAAAAACCACTTAAAGCCATTGAAATTTATAATAAAGTTACTTCTTTAATCGGTCCGGATTGGAACGTGTTAATTCATGTTGCTGAATTATATGCAGGACTGGGTGATTTCAATAAAGCTGCTTCTTCAATTCAAAAACTTATTATAATTGA
>JAJYOQ010000174.1 GCA_021796135.1 Bacteroidota bacterium | reverse complement strand
AATAATAACCTTGCAATTTTTTTCTCTTTATTCATTCATAAAACTTTCATTATAATCTATTAAAAACTTTGTATAAATATTTATTTGATTCTCAATTGTTTTAAATAAGTGAATTTTTTAAGGTTGAATATCAAGGTATGTGATCTGTGAATTGAAACTCTAAACTCAAAAGATTATATTTACATAAGAATTTTCTAAATATTTTTAAGCGAGATTAAAATTATTCAGCCCAAGACAGTAAGTGCACTAATTTTAGAGTCTATTTGAAATAGCCACTCAATGAGTGGCTATTTTTTTGCCGGATTTTAATAGATTATAATGAAAGTTTTATGAATGAATAAAGAGAAAAAAATTGCAAGGTTATTATTAGAAGACGGTTCCGAATTCTCGGGTTTTAGCTTCGGATTCGAAAAAAACACAAACGGTGAGGTCGTCTTTAATACGGGTATGGTCGGTTACCCGGAAACCATGACTGATCCTTCATATCGCGGACAAATATTGGTTTTTACCTATCCTTTAATCGGAAATTATGGTATCCCCGATTATGAACGAGAAAATAATCTGCTTAAGTATTTCGAGTCCGAACAAATTCATTGCAGAGCTATTATTGTGTCGGATTACTCTTCAGATTATTCTCATTGGAATGCTAAACGCTCTTTGTCAGATTGGATGATTGAACAGAAAATCCCGGGAATTTTCGGTATTGATACCCGCATGCTTACCAGGAAACTTCGCGATAAAGGTACAATGCTCGGCAAAATTATTATCGATGATAAAGTAAATATGGATTTTGAGGATGTTAATAAATTAGATTTGGTAGGTGAAGTAAGTGTTAAAGAACCTGTTGAATTTAAACGCGGCTCTAAAAGGATAGTTCTTGTCGATTGCGGTACCAAGAATAATATTATTCAGGCTTATTTAAAGAGAGATATTACTGTTTTAAGAGTACCTTATGACTATGATTTTTCAAAAGAAAAAGCTAACGGAATATTAATATCTAATGGTCCCGGTGATCCTAAAATGTGCAAAACAACAATTGAAAATACCAAAAAAGTTATGAATAAAAATATTCCTATTCTCGGCGTTTGTCTCGGAAGCCAGATTATGGCTCTTGCCGCAGGAGCTAATACTTACAAATTAAAATACGGTCATAGAGGTCATAATCAACCCTGCAATGAAATGGGAACTAAACGCTGTTATATAACTTCTCAAAACCACGGTTACGCTGTCGATTCGGAAACTTTACCGGAAGACTGGCGCGAATGGTTTGTTAATGATAACGACGGTACTAACGAAGGTATTATCCATATTTCTAAACCTTTCTTTGCAGCTCAATTTCACCCGGAAGCTTCTCCGGGACCGGATGATACGGAATTTATTTTTGATATGTTTTTGAGGGCTTTAAAATGATTAAACGCGGTAAACCTAAAAAAGTTTTGATCCTCGGTTCAGGCGCTTTGCAAATAGGACAAGCCGGAGAATTTGACTATTCCGGCAGTCAGGCGATTAAAGCATTGAAAGAAGACGGAATAATTACTGTCCTTGTTAATCCAAATATTGCTACAATCCAAACTTCCGAAAATTTTGCCGATAAAGTTTATTTCCTCCCTATCAAAGCAGAGTTTGTAGAAAAAATAATTCAGAAGGAAGAACCTGATAGCATTCTACTTCAGTTCGGCGGTCAAACAGCTCTTAATGTCGGGGTTGAACTTTATGAAAACGGCACTCTTGCAAAATATGGGGTAAAAGTTTTGGGAACTCCCGTAGAAGCTATTGAAGCTACCGAAGACCGGCTTCTTTTTGGAAATAAAGTATCTGAAATTGGATTGAAAGTTGCTGTGAGTAAAACTGCAGCTAATGTTGAGGAAGCAATTAAAGCAGCGCAGGAAATTGGCTTTCCGGTTATGGTTCGTATTGCTTATGCTCTGGGAGGACTCGGTTCCGGAATAGTGAATAATAAAGAAGAACTTCAGGAAAAAGCTCAGCGTGCTTTCTCATTTACAAAGCAAATTCTAATTGAAGAATCACTTTATGGATGGAAAGAAGTTGAGTACGAAATTGTCAGGGATAAATTCAATAATTGTATTACAATTTGCTCAATGGAAAATATCGATCCGATGGGAATTCATACGGGCGATAGCATTGTAATTGCTCCTGTTCAAACTTTATCCGCACATGAAAATTTCAAACTGAGGTCTATCGGTATAAAATTAATTCGCCATCTGGGCATCATCGGAGAATGTAATATTCAGTATGCACTTGATCCAAAATCGGACGATTATCGAATTATTGAAGTCAACGCAAGACTAAGCCGAAGCTCGGCTCTTGCTTCAAAAGCTACAGGTTATCCGCTTGCTTTTATTGCAGCGAAACTTGCTCTTGGATATGCTCTCAACGAAGTTGAAAATATTATTACACGTGAAACTTCTGCAATGTTCGAACCTGCACTTGATTACGTCGCACTTAAATTTCCAAGATGGGATTTGCAAAAATTTCGACAGGTCAGCACTCAGCTTGGTTCTGAAATGAAATCCGTCGGTGAGGTTATGTCCCTCGGAAGAAGCTTTGAAGAAGTGCTTCAAAAAGCAATTAGAATGCTTGATATAGGTATGAAGGGATTTATCGGGAATGATTTATTATTCACCGATCTCGATGATGAACTTTCCAGACCGACGGACAAAAGAATTTATGCAATCGCAAAAGCTCTGCAGGTCGGTTATTCAGTTGAAAAAATTCATGAGCTTTCTAAAATCACTCCCTGGTTCATTTACAAAATGAAAAATATTATTGATACGGAATTAAAGTTAAAAGGAATGGGACTGAATAATATTTCTAAGGAGCTTATGCAGGAAGCTAAACAAAACGGATTTAGCGATTTGCAGATTGCTCAACTTGCCGGTTCAAAAGAATTAGAAGTGAGAAAATATCGCAAGTCATTGGATGTTATTCCGGTTGTCAAACAAATAGATACTCTTGCGGCAGAATATCCTGCTCAAACTAATTATCTATATCTTACATATCACGGCAAGGAAGATGACATAAAGTTTGGTGATAAAAACCAGATTGTTGTGCTAGGCAGCGGAGCTTATCGAATCGGCTCCTCGGTTGAGTTTGATTGGTGCTGCGTTAATGCTGTTCTTACCTGCAATAAACTTGATTATAAAACTATAATGATTAACTGCAACCCGGAAACGGTAAGCACTGATTATGATATTTGTGATAAACTTTATTTTGAACAATTGACTTTTGAACGGGTACTTGATATTTACGATAAAGAAAATCCTGAAGGTGTTATTATCTCAATGGGCGGTCAAATACCGAATAACCTTGCATTGAAATTGCACGAAGCCGGAATTAAAGTGCTCGGCACTTCTCCTGCTCAAATCGATAATGCCGAAGATCGACATAAGTTTTCGCAGATTCTTGACCGGCTTGAAATTGATCAGCCCGGCTGGGAAGAACTCACAAGCTTAAGTGAAGCTAAGGAATTTGCTAAAAAGGTCGGTTATCCTGTGCTTATTCGTCCAAGTTATGTTTTGAGCGGTGCTGCTATGAGTATTGTATTGTCCGATATTGAACTCGAAGAATATCTGGATAAAGCTGCAAGCATTAGCAAAGAACATCCTGTAGTCATAAGCAAATTTATTACCGAAGCAAGAGAAATTGAAGTCGATGCTGTTGCCGATAACGGGAAGCTATATTGCTATGCAATTTCAGAACATGTTGAAAATGCAGGGGTACATTCCGGAGATGCTACCATTGTACTTCCTCCGCAAAGAACTTACCTTGAAACTATGCGACGTGTTAAAATGGTTACTAAAGCTATTGCTAAGGAATTGCAAATTACTGGTCCCTTTAATATCCAATTTATTGCTAAAGATAATGAGGTGAAAGTTATTGAATGTAATTTACGTGCATCAAGAAGCTTTCCATTTGTTTCAAAAGTTTTGAAAATTAACTTTATAGATATAGCTACAAAGTTAATAATGGGTGAAAAACTTCCCCGTATTGACAAATCATCTTTTGATGTTGATTATGTGGGAGTTAAAGCTCCGCAATTCTCTTTTACCAGACTAAAAGGATCTGACCCTGTTCTTGGCGTTGAAATGGCTTCTACAGGAGAAGTAGCTTGTCTGGGTGATGATTTTAATGAAGCTTTTTTGAAAAGCTTTATTTCTACTGGTTTTAGAATTCCTAAAAAAGCTGTTATGCTTTCAACCGGAACTTTAAAAGAAAAAGCTGAGTTCTTGGAAGAAAGTAAAAAATTATTTAACCTCGGATTAAAAATTTATGCTACAAAAGGTACTGCTGAATTCTTCAATCAAAACGGGATTACCGCAGAAGTATTATCATGGCCTCTTGAATTAGATGAGCCAAATGTAATTACTTATTTGAATGAAGGTAAAATTGATCTGGTTATTAATATTCCCAAGAATGCGGAAAAGGATGAACTTGATAACGATTATTTAATCAGAAGAAAAGCTGTGGATATGAATGTAAATCTTATAACTAATATTCAGGTTGCTAAAAGATTTGTAAAGTCTCTTACTCGATATAAAGTAGATCAATTAGAAATTAAAAGCTGGGATGAATATAATTGATTAAATGCAAAAATAGGGAAATATAGTTTATGGCAATTTTCTTCTCGGTTTTTTTCTCGATTTATTCGGCGATAAATTATTATATATTTGCGCGGGGATGGCAGGCACTTTCAGGATATCCCCACTTAAGAATTTTCTACACGGTTATTTTCATTTTCGTTTCCACTTCTTATATAGCATCTAAATTTCTTTCAGCATATTTGCCTGGATATTTTTATGACATTTTAGTCTGGGTTGGATCATTCTGGTTCGCATTCTTTGTGTATTTTTTACTTTCGGTATTCTTTATTGATATACTTAGACTAATAAATTTTCAATTTCATTTTTTCCCTTCTTTTATCACAAATAATATTGAACATTCAAAGCATATTACTGCATTAGTAGTTTTCATTATTGTCACTCTTGTCGTTGCAGGCGGGTACATCAATACAAGAAATGTAATTATTAAAGAATTACCCCTAACTCTTCCTAAAAAGTCAGGTACTATTTCTGATCTAAATGCCGTTCTTGTTTCTGATATTCATTTATCGCCCGTAAATGATGAAAAATTTCTTGAGAATATGGTCGGGAAAATTAATAAACTAAATCCTGATATCATTTTTATTGCCGGTGATTTGGTTGATGAAAAAGCTTCTCTTCTCGAAAAAAGAAATATCGGACCGGCTTTGCTTAAATTAAAATCGAAATTCGGTGTTTATGCCTGTACCGGCAATCATGAATATATTAACGGGGGAGATGCATGCATAAATTATATGAAAGAATTCGGGATAAAAGTACTATTGGATACTGCAGCTAAAATTGATAACGATTTTTATATCGTCGGCAGGAACGATAGAGCTATGAAACAGTTTAACGGCAATCACAGAAAATCTTTAGAGGAAATTTTAACCGGTGTTGATAAGAATTATCCTTTAATATTATTAGATCATACGCCTTTCGGTTTAGATGAAGCAGAAAAAAATGGAATTGACTTGCAGTTATCCGGACATACGCATTATGGTCAACTGTTTCCGGCAAATTATATAACCAAAATGATTTATGAAGACAGCTTCGGATATCTCAAAAAAGGAAATACACAATATTATGTATCCTGCGGAGCAGGAACCTGGGGTCCGCCGGTTAGAACAGTAAGCAGATCAGAAATAGTACATCTAAAAATAAAATTTATTTAATAAATACTATTTTAATAACAATAATTTTTTAACTTCTGAAAAATTACCTGACACCATCCTATAAAAATAAATTCCACTAGCTAAATGGCTTCCGTCGAATATTGTTTTATAATTTCCCGCCGGCTTTTCATCATTCACTAATGTTGTTATTTCTCTGCCAAGTGCATCATAAACTATTATGCTGACAAAGATTTCTTTAGAAACCGAATAATTAATTGTTGTTGTTGGATTAAAAGGGTTGGGATAATTTTGGGAGAGCAGGAATTCATTTGGAATATTAATTAAATTATTTTTTACACTAGTTACATTATTAACTTTGTTTAATGATATTAGATAAACTCCATTTGTACCGGCAAATAAATTTGTGTCAACTATTAAGAGTGAAGTAACGATATTCCTTCCTAACCCATTATTAAGCGGAGCCCAATTAGAATCGCTTTTGGTTACATAAAAAACACCACCAGTCGTTCCTGCGAAAAGCATTGTATCTGTTGAAGCAAAAGAATAGGTATACAAGGAATCTAATCCGAATTTTGTCCATTTTGAACCATTGTTGCTAGTTTGAAATATCCCGGCTTCAGTTCCTGCGTAGATATTTGAGCCATAAGCAGATAAAGACCAAATATAATTATTAGTCAAGCCGGAATCTGCGGAAGTCCAATTAGTTCCGTTATTTGTTGAAAGGAAAACTCCGCCGGTAGTTCCTGCAAAAATATTTCCGCCGCTGGTTATTATTGAGTTTACCACAAGACTAGTCAATCCGGAATTTATTTGATTCCAACTGCTTCCATTATCACTGGATAAATATATACCTTTTTGCGTTCCTGCAAATATATTTGAGCCGCTCAATGCTAAAGACCAGACATATTGGCTGTCCAAAGCTGTCGCTGTCCAGGTTTTACCGTTATTTGTTGATAAGAAAACGCCGCCTCCATAAGTGCCTGCAAAAATATTTTCACCGTTAATTATTAAAGAAGAAATGCCAAGATTAGAAAGACCCGTATCGACTTTACTCCAGCTAGTACCGTTATTAGTAGTTAGAAAAATACCGCCGCCGCCGCTTCCCGCAAATATTTCCGTATCCTTTGCAGCAAATGACCATACGTAAGCATTTATTAAAGGAGTTTGAGACCATTGTGAAAATAATTCAGTATTGAATAAAATCAGTATAAAGATAATTGAAGCGGTAATTTTTCGGCTCATATTAATTCCTTACTAATAATTCTTTCCGGAATGAATCTAAGATTTAAAATAATTCTAAAGCTAAATAAGGGAAATTAATTAGAATAAAAAAGGATATAATTTCCTTTCATTTTAGAAAATGATAGTTATTCCGGCTCTAAATTGATCATAAGTTAAAGGTGCAGCAGAATCAAACGGCCAATTCATTTTATCTTTACGCAGCTCATACATAGCATAAGAAACAGCATTCTTCAATACAAAATTAACAATTGGCACTGATAGCGGAGAAACATCCATTATATGTTCTACAAAATTATTAACAGCACCTTGTCCGGCTGCTTCAATGACAACACTGCCTGCCCATTTCCAAAATATATGACGAGGAAATATTATTGAACGTTCATAACCTGCCCCTATTTGAATATTGGGAGTTAAATTAATTTTAATTCCCGCTTCGGTACTTGTTCCAAATCGAATACTATTATTGTAAAGATCAGTTATTCTTTTATCATTCATATCAGTTAAGGTGCTATTCATATTTAACTGGGACCAGTCTACTGCATAATCGTAATAGGGAATTATATTAAAGGAATCATTAATCTTATATCCGTATCCGGATGCCCAGCCAAAACCTGCTCGCCATAAGTCTGTATTATAACTATTTCCGCCGGTTGAATTGCCAGATAATTTTGTTGAAATGTCACTAACTAATAGATAGTGAAAATTATAATTAATCAGATCATTGGAATGCTCAGAAAGTTTCAGTTTCGTATATCCTAATCTTGCCTCTAATAGGTTAGGTTTTGTAAAATTTCCGTTAAGTCCGTTCTGATTCAAATCTGAGAAACCATAATCAATAGAGATTGTGGGGTTTCCCTTAAATTCATTTCTCCAAAAACACAGATTATGATGCTTCCAATTAAAATGTTTTCTCCAACTATCCTCTTTTGTAGAGTCCTGAGCATATAATAAAGTTAATGAAGAAAATATTAGAATTGAAAAAATGAAAAGTTTTTTATTTTCCATCTTAGTCTCCTTTTAAGGTTAATTTTTAAAATATTGCTGATCCAT
>JAJYOQ010000007.1:3488-29731 GCA_021796135.1 Bacteroidota bacterium | reverse complement strand
ATATACAACTTCAATTTCAAATAATGTTAACTGCCTTTTCAAAATTATCAACTGTAGTTTTTTCTTTTACGAGAATAGTGTTTTTTTGAGATTTCTTTTCAGTCGAAATTAAAAAGCTGTTTTCTCCGGCTTCTCCTCCGTTATTAATCTTTATATTCTCTAATGTGAATAACTGATTCAATGTCGGGTTTGACGTTAAATCAAAATCATTCACGATAATTTCAAACCCTCTTAGTGAAAGTTTCTTAAGTCCTTGTATTAATCCCGCTGAAATGGGCAGTTTAAGTTCAAGAAACTTTTTATCAATTATAACTTTATTCATTTTGATTATATTTTATAATAATTTTTTAATTACATCCCAAAGTAAGTCGTTCTCTTCCTGACTTCCAACTGAAATTCTTAGACAGCCTTCCAGTTTGGGCTGACTGCTTCTATCTCTGATGATAATTCCATTGTCCATTAATGATTTTTGAACTTCCTTTGGAGTTTTGCACTTAATTAAAAGAAAATTAGCATCAGAATCGTATACTTTTTCAATTCCGGCTAATGTTTCTAATTGATTTTTTAATCTTTCCCGTTCTTTAATTATTGAATTTACGTATTTATCCTTGATATTCAATTTTAAGAAAGCTTTTTTTAACGCATATCGTGTTAGCGAATTAATGTTATACGGTGCTTTAACTTTAAATAATATATTAATTATCTCTGAATCTGCAATGCAATACCCGAGTCTTACCCCAGCTAAACCCCAAGCTTTTGAAAAAGTTCTTAAAATAACCAGATTACTGAATTTTTTGCATTCTTCAACCATAGTACCATTTAATGAAAAATCTATATAAGCTTCATCAACTGCAATTATTGAATTATATTTTTCACAAAGTGCAATTATGTCTTTTTTATTTAAAAGATTCCCGGTCGGATTATTCGGAGAACATAGAAAAATAATTTTTGTGTTTTCGTTATATGCTTTTTCAATTTCTGTAAAATCAATTTGAAATTCATTAGTCAGCAAAACGCTGATCGTTTTAACATTATTGATATCGCTTGCAACCTTATACATTCCGTAAGTCGGTTCAGGGATTATTACATTATCTTTTCCGGGTTCACAGAATATTCTAATCAGCAAATCAATTATTTCATCGGAACCAACTCCAAAGAATAAATTTTCACTGTTTATTGATAAATGCCCTGAAACTATTTTTTTTAAGTCATTCTGGTGCGGATCAGGGTAGCGATTAAGATTTAATTCATCAATTTCGGTAAATGTCGAACCAAAACTGTTCTCATTTGCATCAAGCAATATTCCGCTGCCTTCATATATGTCCCTTGCGGATGTATATGGTTTTAATTCTAAAATATTTTTCCTTACTAATTTTCTTATATCCATAAAGATTACTTTGCCAATCTAATTTTTACTGCATTCTTGTGTGCTGTTAATTCTTCGACTTCAGCTAATGTTTCCACAGATTCCGATATATTTTCGAGCCCTTCTTTTGTAAGTTTTTGAAACGTCATTGATTTCATAAATGACTCTACGCTAACTCCTCCGTATGTTTTTGCATATCCATATGTAGGAAGTGAATGATTTGTTCCCGAAGCATAATCGCCGGCGCTTTCCGGAGAGTATTCCCCGAGAAAAACAGACCCCGCGTTAATAATTTTTGATTTGTAATTTTCCGGCTCTGTAATATTCAAAATCAAATGTTCCGGAGCATAATTGTTACTGAAGTTAATTGCTTCTTCTAAATTATTCACGATTAAAGCAAAAGAGTTTCCCAAAGCTTTTCCTGCAATCTCTTTTCTCGGTAAATCTGACAGTTGAATATTGATTTCGTCCAGTGTACGGTTAATCAGCTTTTCTGAGGTTGAAACCAAAATAACCTGCGAGTCGGGTCCGTGCTCTGCTTGAGATAAAAGATCAGAAGCAATAAATTTAGGATTAGATTTTTCATCGGCAATAACCAAGACTTCGCTTGGACCGGCGGGCATATCAATTGAACTGCCTTCCTTATCTATACTTACCATTAATTTGGCAGCAGTAACAAATTGATTTCCCGGGCCGAATATTTTATATACTTTGGGAATACTTTGATCCCCATAAGCCATAAGCCCGATCGCCTGCGCACCTCCGATTTTATAAAATTCATCTATGCCGCATAGTTTCGCAGCATAAAGCAGCGGAAAATTAATTTTATTATCTTTTGCCGGAGAGCAAACAACTACTCTCTTACATCCTGCTAATTTAGCTGGTATTCCAAGCATTAGCATCGTTGATGGAAGTACTGCGCTGCCGCCAGGTACGTAAAGCCCGACATTTTCAATTGCTCTATATTCTCGCGAACATTTTACTCCTTCCATTGTTTCAATTTCGTAAGAATGAGGTGTTTGTTTTGAGTGAAATTTAGTGATGTTATCAAAGGCGGTTATTATTGCAGATTTAATTTTATTGTCAAGATTTCTTTCAGCTTCTTCAAATTCCTGTTGTGTAATCTTAATGCTGTCGTTTGCGAAACCGTCAAATTGTTTTGCATATTTTAGAGCTGCAGTAAGTCCATTTTGCTTTATATCTAAAAGAATAGGTCTTACAATATTAAAAATTTTCTCACTATCGATCGAAGGCCGCTTTAAGAGATTTTCTTTTTCTGCAACAGTAAGTTTTTCATATAAATAGATTTTCATAAAATCATATTCTCAATTGGTAATAAAAGTATTCCCGAAGCTCCGGCTAATTTTAAGTCATCAACTATTTTCCAGAACGTATCCGAAGGTATAACTGCATGCACCGCAAGCAATTTCTCATCTGCAAGATGCAGAACAGTCGGGCTCTTTAAAGAAGGAATAATTGCGGTTATTTTTTCAAGCGAATTTTTAGGAATATTCATCATTAAATATTTAGAAGACCGTGCTTTAAGCACTGATCTAATCCTCCCAAGAAGATCATTTAAAATATCGCTCTCAATTTTAGAATTTCCGGAGGAAATCATCACGGCTTCGGAATCAAAAACCTTAAATGATTTTTTTAATTTATTCATCATTAAAGTATTTCCGGTTGAAACTATATCACAAATTAAATCTGCTATTCCTAGCGAGGGGGCAATTTCGACAGAGCCGCTGAGTTCAATTATCTTTGCTTCCAAATTATTCCTGACTAAAAAATCTTTCAGAATTTTCGGATATGTAGTAGCTATAATTTTACCGTTTACATCGTTTAATGTTTTCAACTCATTGTTTTCCGGATACGCAAGCTGAAGACTGCATTTACCGAATCCGAGTTTTTCTAAAATTTCTGTATTAGTTTGTTTTTCATAAATGACATTTTCACCTACTATACCGATATCAGCTACGCCGTCCTGAACATATTCGGGTATATCATCATCGCGAAGAAATAATATATCCAGCGGGAAATTTCTTACTGAAACTACAAGCCGTTCGGAATAATTTTCAATTTCTAATCCGCAATGACGCAGCAGTTCAAGTGATTTTTCGGTTAATCTGCCTTTTTTTTGTATAGCTAATTTTAAATTTCCATTCATTTCTTTATCCTTTTTAAAAGCAAAAACCCCGACAGTTGCCGGGGTGTTAAATTCTTAGTTATAAAATATCAACATAATCCGGCATCGAATAAATCGTGGAGATGATGATGGATTGCGTGTCCGTTAAAAGCGATATTTAATGTTATTGTCTTCATTTTCTGACCGTAAAATTAAATAAAAATAGTCATATATCAAATGCCGGACTTCACAGAAAAAAAACCTAAGAAATAATATCATAAAATATTTTTATTGGCACAATATACTTTAATTATCGGAATGAATATCTTACCATAAATTTCGAATTTCTTCTGACCGACTCCGTTTATATCAAAAAAACTTGCTTCGTTCTGGGGAAAATATGTTGACATTTGTATCAATGTTTTATCCGAAAAAATAACATACGGCGGAATTCCTTTTAATTCAGCAAGTTCTTTCCTTTTTTTCCGCAGCAAATCAAAAAGTTCTGCATCGTATGAATCTTCCTTTACTGTGGATAGTTTCAGTTTCTTAGAAAAAGTCTGCGGTTCCTTAATAAATCCAAGCACCTTCTCTGTGGACATTAAAATATTGAAAGATTTATCACCAAGCTTTAAGCTTCCGAACTCTATATCTCTGATCAGGATATCTTTTCTTATTAGCTGATCAATAAATGAATGCCATTGTTTCTTATCATAATCTTTGCCGATACCATAGACCGATAATTTTTGATGACCGTTACTAAATATTCTATCCGATTCTTCGCCGCGTAAAACATCAATAATATAATTTGCGCCGAATATTTGACCGGTTCGTTTTACCGCAGATAAAAGCTTTTGAGACGGAATTGTTATGTCCACCTTTTCCTTTTCATCTGTCAGGCAATTATCGCACATCCCGCAATAATATATTTTATAGGTCTCGCCGAAATAATTTATAAGCGGATGCCTTCTGCAGATTTCTGCCTCCGCATATTTAACCATTGCATTTAGATGCGCCTTTGCCGCTATTCTCTCTACTTCGTCTTCTTTTTGATCGATGAAATAATTTATTTTTGAAATATCTCCGTAGCCGAATAGAAGCAAACAATCCGCTCTTAATCCGTCCCGTCCCGATCTGCCGATTTCCTGATAATAGGATTCCAAATTTTTGGGAAGATCATAGTGGATAACAAACCTTACATTTGACTTATTAATCCCCATGCCGAATGCGATTGTAGCAATTATAATTTGAACTTCATCCTTGATGAAAAGCTCTTGATTAGTACTTCTTTCCTCGTCTTTAAGACCGGCATGATAGGGTCTTGTTGAATATTTTAATCTGGATAAATCCTCATGAAGACTGTCTACCTGCTTGCGGGAAAAACAATAAATTATTCCCGATTGGTCTCTATGCTCTTTCAAAAAATCAACTGTCTGCTGAAAAGGATCTCGTTTGGGTATAACCTGCAGAAATAAATTCTCCCGGTTAAAGCTTGCAATATATTTTTTGTGACCGACCATATTTAAATTCTTAATTATATCATCCTGTACCCTTGGAGTAGCGGTTGCCGTTAGCCCAATACAGACGGCGGATTTAAAATAGTTCCTGAATGTCCCAAGCTGACGATAATCTTTTCTGAAATCATGTCCCCATTCCGAAATACAATGCGCTTCATCTACGGTTATACAGTCAAGCCGGATGCTTTTTAATAAGCCGACAATGTCTTCCTTAGCTAAAGATTCCGGTGCTAAATAAAGAAGTTTAGACTTTCCTGTCTTTACATTTTCAAAATTTTCTTTGTAAACTTCCGGAGATATGGAACTATTGAGTAAAGATACATTTACCCCTAGCTGTCTGAGCTGTTCAACCTGATCTTTCATCAGCGAAATCAAAGGCGAAATTACTATGGTAAGTCCTTCAAAAATTAATGCCGGAATTTGATAACAAAGTGATTTCCCTCCGCCGGTAGGCATTATTACAAGCGAATCGTTTTTATTTAAAATATTTTCAATGATCTCTTTCTGAAGAAATCTGAAAGAATCATATCCGAAAACATCTTTTAGAATTTTATGAGCATTATGCATATAATTTTTCCCCGTTTTTTATTATTCGAATAAAATATTTACATCTTCTTTTGTAAGGTTTTTTAAAATTCCGGATTCTCCTGTTATAATGTTTTCAGCAAGTTCTTTCTTTTGATCCTGCAGCCGGAGAATTTTTTCTTCAACACTATCTTTTGTTATAAATTTATAAACAAATACATTCTTATCCTGACCGATTCTGTGAGTCCTGTCCGTTGCCTGATCCTGTACTGCCGGATTCCACCATGGATCGTAATGAAAAACATAATCAGCAGCCGTTAAATTTAAACCGAAGCCACCTGCTTTAAGGCTAATTAAAAAAACTTTTATGTTTTCATTTTCCTGAAAATTTCTCACGCATGCTTCGCGGTTTTGGGTACTGCCGGTAAGATATTCATAAGGAATATTTTTTATATCTAAATATTCTTTTATAATATTGAGCATAGAAACGAACTGAGAGAAAACAAGCACCTTATGATTTTCTTCCAGAACATTTTCAAGCTGGTCTTTGAATTCTTCAAACTTGCCCGATTTTCCGGTATAGTTCTCCTTGACCAGCAAAGGATGATTGCAAATCTGACGTAATCGAAGCAGCCCTTCCATTACTTTGAAACCGGATTTATTAATTCCGTTTTGATCAATTTCCTTAATAATATTTTCGCGAATTGAATCTTTCCACATATTATAAATATTTAGCTGCTTTGTTTCCATTTCGCAATAGTGAATTATCTCGGTCTTTTCGGGAAGTTCTTTTGCTACAACTTCTTTCTTTCTTCTTAAAATAAACGGATATACGGTCTTTCTTAAATACTCAGAAGCTGAGTCGTCGTTTGATTTCTGAATCGGTTTAACGAAAGTCTCCTGAAATTTATTTAACGAACCTAATAAACCGGGATTTAGAAAAGCCATTTGCGACCAAAGTTCATTTAAATTATTCTCAACCGGTGTTCCTGTTAAGCATAATCGGTTTTCTGCTTTTAATGTTCTGACAATCTTTGCCGTTTGTGAAGCAGGGTTTTTAATTTTCTGAGATTCATCAAGAACTAAATAATTAAATTTTCTTTCCGTAAACTGTTCTATATCCCTAAGTAATATCGGATAACTTGTAAATATCACATCATAATTTTCAAAATGAAGAGTGTCTTCCTTAATTCGATTGTTGCCCGTATGATTTAATATTTTAAGTTCCGGGGAAAACTTTATTGATTCATTTACCCAGTTAAATATAACTGAAGTCGGTGCAATTACAAGATCGGGTAAAATTTTTCCGTTCTCTTTTTCATTTTGAAGAAGTGCAAGTACTTGAATTGTTTTGCCCAAACCCATATCGTCTGCCAGAATTCCCCCGAAATGAAATTCTTTTAAGAAATAAAGCCAGTCATAACCGGACTTTTGATATGATCTCAATACATTCTCAAAAACTGCGGGAACTTTCTGATGACGAATTTTTTCAAAAGAATTTAATCTTTCTATATGCTCCTTGTATTCATCGTCAGTATTCGATTCAACATCTTTAAGCAAAAGATCTATTGCATTTGCCTGCAGTCTTGAGAATCGAATGCCGACTTGATCTAAGCCGTCTTTATTCCTGATAATTTCGCCGAAAGAAAAAGCTCTTTTAAATTTATTTATCCATTGTTTCGGAAGTATTCCGACTGAACCGTCCTTAAGCTGAATATATTCTCTTTTATTTTTTATTGCATCCTGAAGAGAATGAAATGAAATTGAAGTTTCATTAAAAATAATATCTGCTTTTACATCAAACCAATCTATTCCGGAAGTAACCGAAAATGAAAAGCGGGGAGTAGATGTATTCACTTTAAATTTACTAAGATTGGCTTCCCCGAAGATTTCAAATCCCATTTCTTTCATCAAAGGCAGAGAATCAAATAAAAAATTTACCGGGTTATTGCGCGGAGTAAAGATCCCCTTTTCAATTTCTTTTACATAAAATGATTTTATCTCTGATAAAGCTGCTTCTTCAGTAATTTTATCCCTTAAAATTCTTAATATTTTATTATCCTTAAACAAAGATGAAGAGGTTTCATTTTCATCGTAACTTAGTTCGTATTCACCATAACCAAATTTTAACACAACTCTTAAATCAGCACCGGCTTCATCAAGATAAACACGCTTAACCGGAGGAGCCGATATTTCACTTACTATATATTTAGCTGATTCAATGGGAAGATTATTTGCAAGCTGGGGCAGAAGGTTTTGTTCAAAATATTCCAAATAAACTTTGGGAATAGATATCATGTTTGAACTTCGGTAGAAATTGTAAAACTGGCTGTATGAAAGATTAGAAATCTTAAAGACTTTATTTCCATACAAAACCCAAAGAGGATTATCCAAAACAGGAATAATTTCCTTCGCCTTTTTTATTTTTTCATTTTGAAATTCAAACTCTAGATGCAAAGAGATATTAGCACCGTCTTCATCGAAGAAAAGTTTGGCTTTGCCCTCATCCTTCTGAATAAAAATCTGTTTCCCGAGTTTCAAATGATCTTCAAATAGAAATAGTTCTTTATCGGCAAGAAAAGAAAGCAATTCGTTAAAAAAACTTGAACCATTGATATGTTCTTTTGATTTAATAACATAATCATCGGAGGCAATAAGTTCGACAGCGAATTCGCCGAAATGTTTAGATATATGTTCAATTATTAATTTTTCTTGAAGAGAAAGAGAAGGTAAATTAGTAAAAGAGTCACCGTGAATAATATCTGAGGCAGCAACACTGCCGTCTTTCTTAAGTCTTTGACGAACAGCGTGAAGAATAGTACGATATCCTTTAGGCTGTATTGAGTAAACAATACGATAATTGTCAGCGGTATTTTTCTTTTCGTCCTTTTTTATAAGGACAGAAATCTTCCTGTTAAATTCTTCAAACTTAGCCGCCTCCTTTTTTTGTTCGATTTCTTTAAGCCATTTTTTTCTTAATTCCGGAGTCAAAACACTGTTTTTCGGTTTATCATTGTTAACAGCAACATTTTCTCCTAAATAATCGTTTTCTGTACCATTAAAAAATCGATGTTCATTTAGAGTATATAAAACAGCAATAATATGTTTACAAACTCCGGTATCGCTAAATGGACATGAGCAAGACAGGTCAACAGGATATTTTTGTTCATCAAATGCTATTTTAACATAATACTTTTGTGAACCCGTAACCACAGCAGAAGCATTAAGCTGGGAATATTCCAGATCACTGACTGAACCATTTAAAAAGTACAGATATCCGCGTTTACGAATAACATCATTGACCAGATCATTAATTATTTCTATTGCGGTTTTCACGAAGTGCCGGAATTTTAAATATTAAAATATATTTATGTAAAATAATTAAAACATTAATTAGTATAAAGGTGAATAGATTATCATGAAGAGTTTACTTAATATTTAAAGAAGTGCCTTAAAGTCCCTTGCCCCATGTAAAATTCTATGAATAAAAATTGTTCTGTCTTCAATAGTATAGAAAACGATATAATTTTTGATAATAATATATCGGTATCCGAGATTTTTAATATCCTTATCTCGCGGTATTCTGCCGAGCATAGGATTCAGGGATAAAAGCTCAAAGTCTTTTTCAATTTGGTCAGCGATTGCTAAGGCAGCAGATGCATTTTCAGCTGCGATAAAAGATATTATTTCATTTAAATCTTCTTCGGCTATTTTTAAAAGCCGTATTTCGTATTTATCTGTTGACATTAATCGAATTCCGAATATCAGTCATTACTTGTTTCAGAGTTCGTCCTTTGTCACCATCGGCTTTTTGATTCTGTGCGGCAGATAGTTTACTAAGTAACTCAATTTTTAACTGCAGCTTGGAATAATGAGACATTGACATAACAACTAAATCTCCCTCACCATTTTTTGTTATGTAAATCGGCTCATCAGAATTGTTGGCAAGTTTTGATATTTCGTTTGATTTATTTCTCAAATCGGATATTGGCTTAATAATTGGCATCAATTACTTTCTTTTTATTATATCAAAATTATATCATTATTTTGATAGATTCAATATAAATATTAAGTTATGTTTTCAACTTTTCCTTACTAAATTCCAGCTTCCCTTTTAAGCCGACTGTTACATATACCTTATCGCCGCTTGTAAATTTGCCGGATAACAGCTCCTGTGATAGTGGGTTGATTAGGTGCTTTTGGATGGAGCGCTTTAGTGGGCGGGCTCCGTAGGTTATGTCGTAGCCTAGCTTTGATAGCCAGTCTTTTGTTTCGTCATCTACTTCGAGGGTTATTTGCTGTTCTTCTAGCATTTTCTTTACCCTTTGTATTTGGATGCCGGCTATGTCTGTTAGCTCTTTTTGGGTTAATGGTTTGAATAATATTATTTCATCTATCCGGTTTAAAAATTCGGGGCGGATGGTTTTTCTTAATAGATCTACTAGTTTTGTGTGCAGCTCTCCCATTACTTCGTCTATTTTATCCTCTGTGATTGTCTCTAGCTTCTGTTGTATGAGCTGCGAGCCGAGATTTGAGGTCATTATGATAATTGTGTTCTTGAAGTTTACGGTGCGTCCCTGGTTGTCGGTTAATCTGCCGTCATCGAGTACCTGGAGCAGGATGTTATATACGTCGGGGTGCGCTTTTTCTATTTCATCTAGTAGAACTACCGAGTATGGTCTTCTTCTTACTGCTTCGGTTAGTTGTCCGCCTTCTTCGTAGCCGACATATCCGGGGGGTGCGCCGATTAGTCTGGATACGGAGAACTTTTCCATGTATTCGGACATGTCGATTCTGACAATTGCATGTTCGTCGTCAAATAGGTAGTCTGCTAGGGTTCTGGCTAGCTCTGTTTTGCCGACTCCTGTGGTGCCGAGAAAAATAAATGAGCCGATTGGGCGCTTTGCGTCTTGTAGTCCGGTGCGGGATCTCCTTATTGCGCCGGCTACTGCGCTGACTGCTTCATCTTGTCCGATTACTCTTGTGTGTAGTACTTCTTCGAGCTTTAATAGCTTTGTCCTTTGACTCTCGAGCATTCTGCTTATGGGGATGCCTGTCCATTTGGCTACGACTTCTGCTATGTCTTCTGCGTCTACTTCTTCTTTAAGCATCTTTTGTGTGTCTTGGATTTCAGATAGCTTTTTGGTCTGCTGGTGCAGCTCTTTTTCTAAGGTGGTGATCCTTCCGTAGCGGAGTTCTGCTACTTTGCCGAGGTCTCCTTCGCGTTCATATTTTTCGGCTTGCTGCTTGGCTTTTTCTATGTCGCTTTTCATGGTTCTTATTTTTTGTATCTTGTCTTTTTCTAGCTCCCAGTGTAATCTAAGTTTATTGCGGCTTTCTATGAGCTCGCCTATTTCTTCTTTTAGTTCTGTTAATCTGCTTGCTGAGGGCTGGTCATTCTCCCGCTTTAGGGCTTGGTTTTCTATTTCTAGCTGTTTGATTTTACGTTCTACTACGTCTAGCTCTTCGGGCATGGAGTCTATTTCTATTCTGAGCTTGGAGGCGGCTTCGTCGATTAGGTCGATTGCTTTGTCGGGGAGGAACCGGTCGGTGATGTATCTGCTTGATAGTTGTGCTGCTGCTATTATTGCGCCGTCGGTTATTCTGACTCCGTGATGTACTTCGTAGCGGTTTTTTAGTCCCCGCAGTATTGAGATGGTGTCTTCCTCCGAGGGTTCGGTTATTATTACGGGCTGGAACCTTCGTTCTAAGGCGGCGTCTTTTTCTATGTATTTTTTGTATTCTTTTAATGTGGTAGCGCCGATTGCATGGAGCTCTCCTCGTGCTAGTGCGGGTTTTAATATGTTGGCTGCGTCCATTGAGCCGGATACTGAGCCTGCTCCGACCAGGGTATGCAGCTCATCTATAAATAGTATGATTTCGCCGTTTGAGTCTTCTACTTCTTTGATGACTGCTTTGATTCTCTCTTCAAATTGTCCGCGGTACTGCGTGCCTGCGATCAGTGTTCCCATGTCGAGTGAGACTATGGTCTTTGATTTTAAGTTCTCGGGTACGTCGCCTGTTACTATGCGGTGGGCTATGCCTTCTGCTATTGCTGTCTTGCCTACGCCGGGCTCGCCGATTAGTACGGGATTGTTTTTTGTCCTTCTGGATAGTACTTGTAGTACCCGTCTTATCTCTTCGTCCCGTCCGATTACGGGATCAAGTTTTCCTGCTTTGACTTGCTCGTTTAGGTTTATGCCGTATTTTTTTAGCGATTGGTATGTGTCTTCCGGGTTCTGCGTGGTTACTCTCTGATTGCCCCGTACGTCTTTTAATGCCGTTAGGATCTCTTCGTGGGAGACTCCGTTGTCCCGCAGCAGCTGTCCTGCTTTACTGTCGCTTGATGATATGGCTAGCAGTATGTGCTCGGTTGAGATGTATTCGTCCTTTAAGAGCCGGGACTCTTCGGCGGCTGTGTCTAATAGCTTGACTGTCGGAGCTGACATTTGCTGACTGCCTGCTGCCGATCCGGTGACTTTAGGCAACGCTTCCAGCATCTCATTTATTTTGAGCTTTAGCCGGGTTACATTGCCTCCGGTCTTCTGTATTATTGTGTCGGCTATGTTGCCGCTCTCTTGTATGAGGGCGGCTAGCAGGTGCTCGGGCTCTACCATCTGATTATTATAGTTCTGCGCTATCTCTAGGGAGGTTTGGATGGATTCTTGAGCCTTTACTGTAAAACGGTTTAAATTTAAAGTCATAAGTTAAAAGTTATAAGTTATAAGTTAATTTTTAAAGTTTTTTAACTTCTGTGTACCTGAAAACAAGTAAAAAGTTAAAAGTAAAAAGTTAAAAGTAAATTTTTAAAGTTTTTTAACTTCTGTATACCAATCACTTGATTGCTCTAGCATTTGGTTTATTCTTTTTACTAGTTTATATGGATCGTTTAGGCTGCCTTCTAGTAGCAGGGCTGATTCATATAACTCTTCTACTACGTTGGTTATGTATTCGTCCTGTGAGTTTGATTTATATATCTTCAGCAGGTTTCTAATTAGTTTATGATCTTTATTTATTTCGAAGATTTTCTTCTGCATTGTTAAGTCTTTATTTGTCAGGCGCAGTATCTTCTGCATCGAGGCGGTCATGCTGTCATCCGGGTTTACTACGCAGGCGGGTGAGTCGCTCAGGCGTTTTGATTCTTTTACTTCTGTTATTCGCTCGCCTAGTATCTGTTTTATTCTCTCGAGCAGACTGCTGAACTGCTTTTCGTCATCTTTACTTAATGTCTCTATTTTGTTTTCTTTTTCTGATATGTCTTTTAATTTTTCTATCTTACTCATTTCGGTTGTGTCGACTGATTTAAAGTCATAGTCTTTGTACTTCCTGATCGATGAGATTAAGAACTCGTCTATCGGGTCGTATAGATAGAGGACTTCTATTGCCTTAGCTTTGAAGATCTCTAGGTGCGGGTCGAGGGCTATGGCGTCCCGGCTGTTTCCGAATGCGTAGTAGATTTCTTTCTGTCCGTCTTTTAGTCTTGAGACGTAGTCTTCTAGTCCTGTCAGCTCATCTGCGCTCTGACTGCTTGATGAGTTAAATCTTAGCAGCTGTGTGTACTTTTCCATATTGTTGTAGTCGCTGTAGCCAAGTTTGAAGACCTTGCCGTGCTCTTTCCAGAACTCGGCATATTTTTCCGGTTCATCTTTGCCTTTTTTTATCAGGTAAGATAATACCTGTCCGGTAATACTGCTTGCAATCTTTGCGAACACTGCATTCTCCTGTAGAGTCTCTCTCGAGATATTTAGGGGCAAGTCCTCTGAGTCAACCACACCTTTGACGAAGCTTAAGTACTCGGGGAGAAGTCCCTTATTCTTGTGCTGTATTAGCACCCGGCGGACATAAAGGTCAAGACCGTAGTCCTCGCGGTTAAATCCGAATAAGTCGAAGTTCTTCTTCGGGATGAATAGCAGGCAGCTAAACTGTATCGGTGCATCGACCGATATATGTATCGTGTCCATCGGCTCGTCGGAGTCATAGCTTAGGAACTTATAGAACTCGGTGTACTCTTCTTTTGTTATTTTACTTTTGGGCTGCAGCCAGAGTGCGCTGACGGTGTTTACCTTTTCATTCTCCAGGTAAATCGGGAAAGAGATAAAGTTTGAGTGTCTTTTTATTGTTGACTCGAGTTTATACTTTTCGGCAAACTCCTTAGCGTCTTCTTTTAGGTGTATCTCGATTGTGGTGCCGCGCTTTAGCTCATCGTCAAGCTCTTCGATCTCATAATTGCCGAGACCGTCTGACTTCCATTCAACCGCAGGTGAGTCTGACTTATATGATTTAGACTTTATAATAACCTCCTCGGCGACCATAAACACGGAGTAGAAGCCGACGCCGAACTTACCGATAATATTATTTACATCTGACTTGCTGTCCTTGAGCTGCTTTAGGAACTCAGCCGAGCCGGATTTGGCTATCGTGCCGATGTTATTTATCAGTTCATCTTTAGTCATACCGATACCCGTGTCGGAGATGCTAAGCAGTTTTTTCTTCTCGTCAAAGTTAATTTTGATCTCTAGCGGCAAATCCTTATCCAGCACATCTGTGCCTTTGGTAGACTCGAACCTAAGTTTATCGAGTGCGTCCGATGCGTTCGAGATTAGCTCCCGGAGGAAGATCTCCCGGCTTGTGTACAATGAGTGAACTAATATATCGAGCAGCTGTTTTATCTCAGCTTTAAATTCATGTTTTTCCGTTGCAGTTTGTTTTTGAGCCATGTTTTTGTCTCTCTTTTATTTTAAGGTTTAATTTTTAGTTTATTTTATTTTCTTAGTTCGGATAGTTCTTTAAATAATTTTTCTTCTTTTGTCGATAGATTCTTAGGCAGCTTAACAGACAAAGTAATAAACAAGTCGCCCCTTAGTTTAGGATTTTCATAGTTCGGCATACCCAATCCCTTAAGGCGGAGTATTTTTCCGTTATCGGATTCCTTAGGGACGGTAATCGAGATATTTTTTCCGTCTATTGTTTTAATTTCTTTTTTGCCGCCCAGCACGGCTGTATATAGGTCAATGATCAGGGTATGGTAGAGGTCATCATCTTTTCTATCGAAGCTTTGGTGTCTGTCGATTTTTATAATTAGGTACAGGTCGCCGCGCTCACCGCCGCTAATACCCTCGCCGCCCTGTTTGGGGAGGCGGAGTTTTTTTCCGTCCTCGACGCCGGGAGTAATCTTTACTCTTAGTTTTTTTCCGTCGACCGAGATCTCCTTATCGGCGCCCGTGAATGCCTCATGAAGAGTCACCGTAAGGTAGGCTTCATAGTCACGACCTTTTTTCGGCTGCCTGAAGGAAGAGGCTTTATTTTTAGCGCCGGCAAAGCCTGCACCGAAGAAGCTCTCGAAGAAATCAGAGAACCCGCCGCTGTTGCCGAAGATATTCTCAAAGCCCTCGGCGCCGGTAAATCCGCCGTGGCTCTGCTGGGAGTAATACGGTCCGCGGTTTGGAGCTGCGTTCTCGTACTGTTTCCAGTTAGCGCCGAGGGTGTCATACTTTTTTCTTTTCTCCGGATCGCTTAGCACTTCGTTTGCTTCGGTTATTGATTTGAACTTTTCCTCGGCTGCTTTGTTGCCGGGGTTTTTATCGGGATGATATTTTTTGGCTAGCTGGCGGTAGACTTTTTTTATTTCGTCGGCTGATGCGCTCTTATCTACGCCTAGTATTTTGTAGTAGTCTTTATATTCCATTGGTTCATCCCTTAGTAAGTAGCGGGTTTTGTTGTTTATTTATTTTTTTTATTCTCTGTAATGAATAAATCAAAAGGGCAGCTGATACTGCAGCTACCCTTTAGAACTTTTTTTTCTCTTTCTGTTAGCTATTGCCGTCAGAGAGCTTGTGTTTGGTATTTCATTCAACTATTTCAGTGTTCAGGATTACTTTACCTTGACTTCGATTTCTTTTGGTTTTGCCTCTTCAGCCTTTGGGATAGTAATGCTCAGCTGTCCGTCTTTGAACTCGGCTTCAATTTTCTCGTGCTGAATTTGCTGAGGCAGTGTGAAGGAGCGATAGTATTTTCCGTAGGCTCTTTCAACTCTATGGTATTTGGAGTCTTTGGTTTCTTTTTCCTGTCTGCGCTCACCGCTGATTGTTAGCTGACCGTCGGAGAAGGCGATTTTAACGTCGTTTTTGTTTATTCCGGGGAGGTCAAGCTTGATTTTGAAGTTGTCGGGGTCTTCGGAGATATCGGTTAGCGGAGTCCAGACTGCGTTTTCGTATTCTTCGTTGCCGTTTTCCTGGTTTAGGCCGAAACGGTTGCCGAAGGATTGGAATAATCTGTTGAATTCTCGTTCAACATTTAACAATTCCCTTTCGGGACTAAATCTTACTATTGCCATGATTTTATTCTCCTTAAATTTTTATTAACTTATTTTCAACTTTAATTAAACAATTTGCATACCAGAACAGAAATATACCGTAACTCCTTATAATTAAATAAATTAGAAGAAAAACATGTTTGTCGATTAAATGTGCCATATTGTCACACAAAATGTCAATCGTCATAATTCATGTTAATTTTTGACATTTTATCTGCCAAAATATCATTAGCTTAAAGTTTGCAGCTTTCATTTTCCAGCTATTCACTTCGAAAATTATTGGATTGTTAATCGATTCTCGTTTAATTATTTTTAGCTTTTAAAATTTATTGACGTATAGTTTTATGAAAAATTTCATTTTGAATATTTCAAAACCCGGCATTCATGATTCAAGATTGCTGCTTGCCGCGTTATGAATAATTCTTTTACCGAAGATACAATCGTTGCCCTGGCTACACCAAATGGGACCGGAGCAATCTCCGTAATTAGACTAAGCGGAGCGAATTCATTTTCAGCAATAGATAAGATATTTTCAGGAAAGAAAAAAATCATTGCTGCGGATTCCCATACAATTCATTACGGTAAAATTGTTGACAATGAAAATAATATAATCGACGATGTGTTGGTTTCTATTTTCCGTTCACCCAATTCTTATACCGGCGAAGATGTTATTGAAATTAGTACTCACGGAAATCCCTTCATAGCACAAAAAATTATTGAACTCCTCGTAAATGAAAAAATCCGGCTCGCTGAACCGGGTGAGTTTACCAAGCGCGCTTTCCTTAATAACAAGTTGGATTTAGCACAGGCAGAAGCTGTAATTGACATTATTAATGCCCGGACAGAAACCTCATTAAGGGGTTCCCGAAATCAACTTGACGGCATTTTGTCAAAAAAAATTCATAGCTTAAGAGAAATGCTGGTGAATACTTCCTCTTTTATTGAACTTGAATTAGATTTTGCAGAAGAGAAAATTGAATTTATAAATACAAACGAACTCCAAAATAGAATCGAAAATATTATTGCGGAACTAAGCTCGCTGATTTCAACATATTCTTTCGGAAAAGTTATTAAAGACGGCATAAATGTAGCAATTGTCGGAAAACCAAATGTCGGAAAATCTTCTCTATTAAATTACCTTACTAAAGAATCCCGCGCTATTGTAAGCAGCTTACCCGGAACAACCAGAGATGTTATCCGCGAAGAAATTACCGTAAACGGAATTCTATTGAAACTTCATGATACAGCCGGCATAAGACTTTCCTCAAATGAAATAGAAAACGAAGGAATTAAAAGAAGCCGGGAGACTATAAAGGAATCTGATGTAATTATCCTTCTCGGAGATGTTGATTATGGAATTCCTGTTGACTTACTTACCGAAATTACTTCTCTATCCCCCGGTACGAAAATTATTAAAACTATAAACAAAATAGACCTCACAGACAAAGTCTTTGAAAATTGCGATATTTGTATTTCGGCATTAACCGGATTTAATATAGATCTTTTATTAAAAAAATTAGTTGATGTATCACTTAATACTCCGGTATATAGCGAGAAATCTGCTATCGTTTCAAACCTTCGACATTTTCAATGCTTAAAAGAAGCTAAAAAATCTCTTGAAGCTGCAATTCTTTCAATAAAAGATGATTTGACAGGCGAATTTATTGCCGTTGATTTAAGAAATTCGGAAAATTTACTCGGAGAAATTATTGGTGAAGTTACTTCTGATGATATTTTAAACAATATTTTTGCAAAATTTTGCATTGGGAAATAAGTGTTTCACGTGAAAACTGCAAAAAACTTAAAAAATCGCATTGGCGATGTCTTGAAATTCAAAATGACGGTTTCACGTGAAACTAGAAATATAATTTAATGAAAAGTTTTGATGTAATTGTAGTTGGCGGAGGGCATGCAGGGATTGAAGCTGCATGTATTCCCGGAATTATGGGGTTATCTGTAGGTTTGATAACTATGGATAAATTTGCCATCGGCAGAATGTCCTGTAACCCTGCAATCGGAGGCACGGCTAAAGGTCATTTGGTAAGAGAAATCGATGCTCTTGGCGGTATGATGGGAAAAATCGCAGATAATACGGGTATTCAGTTCAGAATGCTTAATAAATCTAAAGGTCCTGCTGTTTGGTCTCCCCGATGCCAATCTGATAGAAAATTATACTCCGAAGAGGCATATCGGGTGGTGTCTACAACCCCTAATGTGGAAATTGTCGAGGGAAATGTTATTGATGTCCTTGTTGAGGATAATAAAGTAGCCGGAGTGAAAACTACTGACGGAGAAATAATATTCTGTAAAGCAGTAATATTGTCATCCGGAACTTTTTTGAATGGATTGATGCACACCGGATTAAAATCTACTGTCGGCGGAAGATTCGGTGAAGATGCTGCTGTCGGTCTTACCCAATCTTTAATTAAATTAGGATTTGAATCGAGCCGACTGAAAACCGGTACTCCCCCGCGGTTAAGAAAAGATTCCATAAATTGGGAGGGACTTGAGGAACAGCCAGGTGATGAAAATCCGCAGCCATTTTCCTTCCAAACCGATAAAAATCATTTTCCTAAATTACCTCAGGTTAGCTGCCATATTACCCATACCAACGAAGTTGTTCATAAAATTTTGGAAAAAGGTTTTAGCAAGTCACCATTGTTTACCGGAGTTATTAAGGGCGTTGGTCCTCGTTATTGCCCGTCAATTGAGGATAAAATCGTTAGGTTTGCAGATAAATTGCAGCATCAGCTTTTTCTCGAGCCCGAAGGTTTGGATAGCGATCAAATTTATTTAAATGGCTTTTCCTCTTCCCTGCCTGCTGAAATTCAACTTGAAGCTATGAAAAATATTAAGGGCTTGGAAAATGTTGAAATGATCCGCCCGGGATATGCAGTTGAATATGACTTCTTTCCGCCTCACCAGGTTGATTTGACTCTGGAAACTAAGCTTATTAAAGGACTCTACTTTGCAGGACAAATCAACGGCACTTCCGGATATGAGGAAGCTGCTGCTCAAGGAGTTGTCGCCGGTATAAATGCAGCCGCAAAAATTAAAAATCTGCCGGAATTTGTTTTGAAACGAAGCGAGGCTTATATAGGAGTCCTGGTCGATGACCTTGTTAATAAATCAACCGAGGAACCTTATAGAATGTTTACTTCCCGCGCAGAACACCGGCTTCTATTAAGACAGGATAATGCAGATCTAAGATTAATGAATTACGCACATAAATACGGTCTAATCTCACAATCTGTCTTCGATGATCTTGCAAAAAGAAAAACACTGGTCGTCAATGGCGTAAATCTGTTTAATACTACTAAAATTCACGCCCGCGATGTTAACCCGTTCTTAATCTCCCGCGGTCTGCCTGAAATTGATTCAACTGAAACAATCTCGAAGCTTTGCAAACGTCCGGAACTTACATTAAAAGAACTTTTCCCTCTAAACGGTACCGAATCTCTTCCTCTCGTTAAAGAACTTCTCAAAGATGAGTTTGCTCTCGAGCAAATTGAAATTGAACTAAAATATGAGGGCTATATTAAAAGGCAGTACGAGATGATTGACCGTGTGGAAAAATATGATGACACTAAATTACCTTTAACATTAAACTATTTAACATTAAAAGCTCTTTCAAACGAAGCGAGAGAAAAATTAAACCGCGTTAAACCCCGCTCAATAGGACAGGCATCAAGAATTTCGGGAGTTACTCCTTCTGATATTTCTATATTATTGGTATATTTGAAAAACTAATTTCTAAGGGTTTTGTATGGCTGACTTTCAAGAGAAATACCTAAAACAACTGCTATCTTTCTTCTGGGAGAATGGGTTTAACCCCGATAGTATGCAAACAGAAAGGCTTGCATATTATACCGACCTTTTAACTAAGAAAAATGAATTCTTAAATCTCGTATCCAGAAAAGATATTGAATCAATCGTTGAAAATCACGTTTTTTTGTCTTCTTATATCACTAAATATATTCCTGAAAAATGTACAAGTTTTCTTGATATCGGAACAGGCGGCGGATTACCGGGAATTCCGGTAGCAATCCTGCGCCATGAAATGAAGGGTGTCCTGGCTGATTCAACTGGAAAGAAAATTGATGCAGTTAAAGAATTTATAAATAAATTAAAGCTCAGCAACGTCACGGCGGTTAATGACCGCGTCGAAAGCCCCGAGTTTATCGATACATACTCGGATAAGTTTGACTTAATTATTACCAGAGCAACTGTACCCTTAATTATTTTACTTCGTTATGCTCTTCCCCTGATGAAAGAAAAATCTTTTTTGGTTGCAATCAAGGGCGGCGATCTGGATGATGAATTCAAAAAAGCTGAAATGAAATTTAAACCATATATAAAAAAATCTACGATCTTCGAACTTTTTTATAAACCGTCTAATATCCGGAACCAAAAGGAGAAAAAATTGGTACTCCTGGAGTTAATTAAATGAGTTCGTCTGAAGATGCAAAAAATTTATTTAACGAAATAAGCAAGCTTTCTACCGAACAAAGAAATTCCAATTCAATGGATATCGATGTTCGCTCTTCCGGAGATATCCTGAAGATTATTAATGACGAAGATAAAACAGTCCCTTTCGCTGTTGAAAAAGAAATTCCTTACATTACTTTAGCTGTTGATATAATTGTTAATGCATTAAAAAACGGCGGGAGACTTTTATATTTCGGCGCAGGCACGAGCGGAAGACTCGGGGTTGTGGATGCTTCTGAATGCCCTCCGACATTCGGCACTCCGCCCGGATTAATTGAAGGATTTATTGCCGGCGGTAAAGAAGCTATGTTTGTCGCTCAGGAAGGCGCTGAAGATTTGGAGGAAAACGGAGCTAAAGATGTTACTGCAGCAAAAGTAAATGATAAGGATGTTGTGTGCGGAATTGCCGCTAGCCGGAGAACTCCTTATGTGGTAGGCGCTGTTAAAAAAGCGAAACAATTAGGCGCTAAAACTTTGTTTATTACCTGTAACCCAAGAAAAGAATTTAATATTAGCGAAGTTGATGTCGCTATCTGCCCATACGTCGGTCCGGAAGTTATAATGGGTTCTACAAGAATGAAAAGCGGAACTGCTCAAAAATTAGTTTTAAATATGCTTACTACCGCGTCTATGATTCGCCTCGGGAAAGTCTATGAAAATATGATGATCGATCTCCAAATGACTAACAAAAAATTAGTCGAAAGATCTAAAAAAATTATTATGACTATAACCGGCATCTCTTACGAAGAAGCGGAAAAATTCCTGTCCGAAGCGGACGGACATGTCAAAACTGCCTTGGTTATGATTAAAGCCGGTGTTAATGCTCTGCAGGCAAAAGAAAGATTAAACAAAGCCGACGGCTTTGTACGGTTGGCTATCAACGGAAAATTTTAATTCATATTATATCCACTAAAGAGAAACTCAATTGAAAAAATTTAATTTGTTATTTGTCGGTCTATTATTTCTTGTTCAACCGCTTTTACATGCACAAATTATCGATACGGTAAAAAATGATTTTTTTCATACGCTAAATATGGGAGGCAGTCTTGCGTCAAGCTTTACTTCTTTCGACGGCACAAAAGCATGGGATTTAGCCGGCACTGCAGCCGCTATAGCTGTCGGATATTCTATCGATAACAATATTCAAAAGTTTTCTCAAAAAAATATCACCTCGCTTAATAATAATCTTTTTACAATAGATGATATATATGGAAACGGCTATACTCTTATTGGTATAGTCGGTGTTTATAGCTATGGACTATTCCTAAATGATCCGGGCGTAAGAAAAATCGGTTTGCAAACTATTCAAGCTGCAGGTTATGCCGGTCTTATAACTTCAATCCTTAAGTCGATTGCCGGAAGAAGCAGACCATATACCAACAGCGGAAAAGCAAATTTTCATCCTTTAAATACCCAAGCAGCGGAAACTTCTTTTCCTTCCGGACATGCAACGGTTTCTTGGGCGGTCTCTACCGTTCTGGCTAATAACACTAATAATATTTTCTTGAAAATTCTTTGTTTCGGCGCAGCCGGATGGGTAGATTGCTCAAGAATCTATCACAATGACCACTGGCTTTCCGATGTTATTGCCGGAAGCGCTATTGGATATTTCGTAGGAAATTATGTTACTGACAATTATGATAAAACAGGGAATAATAATTCCGGTTTATCTTTTTATTATTCTCCGACATCTTTAGGATTTACTTATTCTTTTTAATCCGGCACTTAATTAAAATGACAAATGACTTTTCCGGCGATAAAATAAAATCTTTATTTCGAAGTATTGGAACTGTAAAATCTTTATCCGCTAAGCTCGATAATAAATCTAATGCTGTAACTTTTATCTCGCCTTTTTTTGGATCCTCTAAAAGTCTTTTCGTTGAATATATTTCTGAAAAAGAAAAACAAATCGTTTTGCTTCTTCCTGATATACAAACTGCATCAGAACTTACCGTAGAACTATCGGAACTTGGAATATCTAAACAAATTATAACTATAATAGATTATAAACCTGATTTCATTCAGGAAAAATTGACCGATATTTTAAGCAGAAATAACTTCGTACTGATTTCTACCTATGATCTCCTGTACTGCAAGCTTCCTCCGAAAAAAACGATTGAAGGTAATACAACAAAAATTCAAGTGGGAGGGGATCTTACCTACAATGACCTTCTTGAGTATCTTAATTTACTCAATTATCAAAAAGATAGCTTTGTGGAAGCCCCGGGCGATTTTTCACAAAGAGGTTCAATAATAGACTTTTGGTCTTATAGTGAAAAAAATCCTGTGAGGTTGGAATTTGACGGTGATTTTTTAGAATCAATAAGATATTTTGATCCTGAAAGTCAAAGGTCTATACAAGAAATCTCCTTAACTACATTAGCGGGATCATTAAGCAGCAGCTCCGAAAAAGATAATTATTCGGTTGATATTTTTGATTATTTGAAAGACCCTCTTTTTATTGCTTCAGCTTATGAATTAAATAATTTAAATAGGGCAGCGTTTCCTTTGCTGGATGAAAATAATGCCGAACCAACAATTGCTGCGAATTTTGAATTTGAGGATGATGTATTTCCTGAACCGGCAAATGAACAGAATATTAATTCAAATACTGAAATAAAAACTTCCGAATATGAGTTTAATTCCAAAGCAAGATGGCTGATCGAAGAAGAACTGACCTCTAACAGTGATAGAATTGATCTTGGTTTTTCTAATGCACCGTCAATAAATTCAAACTATGAATTCCTCTTTAATCTTTTAACAGAAAACACTGCCAAACTATATAATATTATAATTACAGCCGAAAACGATTTACAATCGGCAAGATTAAAAGATTTGCTTAGTGAATTCAAACCGGAGTTAGAAAATTTATTCGATCTTGGAAAAATTAAAATTCAGACGCTGCCGATTAAAAGCGGATTTATACATAACCAGGAAAAAATCTTATTACTAACAGATTATCAAATATTTAATAAGCCATACCGCACTAAAATATCTACTTCGAAAAAATATAAGAAATCTAAATCCAAAATGTTTGCCTCCATTAATCGAGGAGATTTTGTAGTCCACGAAAATTATGGTATAGGTAAATATGTCGGATTGGAAACAATTAAAATTGGCTCCGTAAATCAAGAGTCAATGAAAATATTGTATAACGAAGGCGGCGTTGTCTATGTAAATCTGAATTACCTGACTCTTGTTAAAAAATATTCTTCTAATGAAAGCTTGCAGCCGACTCTTTCAACTCTTGGCACTAGTGAGTGGGTAAATACTAAAACTAGAACTAAGAAAAAAATCAAAGAAGCTGCCCGGGAACTCATAGATCTGTATGCAAAACGAAAAGCAACGCAGGGATATCGTTTTAATCCGGATACTGTCTGGCAAAAAGAATTGGAAGCTTCTTTCTTTTATGAAGATACTCCCGATCAGGAAAAAGTTACCGAAGAAATTAAAGCCGATATGGAAGCAGAAAACCCAATGGATCGGCTCGTTTGCGGCGATGTCGGTTTCGGTAAAACAGAAATCGCCGTCCGGGCAGCATTCAAAGCCGTGCAGGACGGAAAACAAGCTGCGGTGCTTGTGCCTACTACAATTTTAGCTGAACAGCACTTCAATACTTTCTCCGATAGGGTTTCGCAATTCCCGATAAAAGTCGCCGCTCTTTCAAGATTTCAAACAAAAAAACAGCAGGCAGAAATTCTAAAAGAACTTGAAGAAGGCAAAGTAGATATTATAATTGGCACGCATAGACTTATTTCTAAAGATGTAAAATTTAAAGACCTTGGTTTGCTCATTATCGACGAAGAACACCGGTTCGGAGTAATGGCGAAAGAAAAACTTCGTTCGTTAAAATTAAATGTTGATACCCTAACCCTTACGGCAACTCCGATTCCTCGAACACTTAATCTTTCATTACTTGGAGCAAGAGATTTATCAATTATTTCTACACCGCCGCCTAACCGTCAGTCAATATTCACAAAAGTATCTACCCTCGATATTTTCAAAATTAAAGAATGGATACTCGAAGAATTAAAAAGAAACGGGCAGGTCTATATTATTCATGACAGGATTCAATCAATTGATAAATTTGCGGGATATATATTAAAATATATGCCGGACTTAAAAATAGCCGTTGCCCATGGTCAAATGAAGCCGGCACAGCTTGAGGACGTAATCCACGGTTTCCTGAATAAAAAATATGATGTGCTCCTCTCAACAAAAATTATTGAATCCGGAATTGATATCCCTAACGTCAATACAATAATCGTAAATCGGGCTGATCGGTTCGGACTCGCAGAACTGCATCAATTACGCGGTCGAGTCGGCAGGTCTACCCGCCAAGCGTATGCATATTTTATTGTTCCTTCATTAACCGGAATATCGAAAAAAGCTCTAAGAAGACTTCAAGCAATTGAAGAATTCACCGATGTGGGTGCAGGATTTAATATATCAATGCGCGATCTGGAAATCAGAGGGTCCGGTAATTTGCTCGGGACTGAACAGTCCGGATTTATAAATGAGGTGGGCTTTGACCTCTATGTAAAATTAATCAATGAGACAGTAGAAGAACTAAAGTACAAAGAATTTAAAGAGGTGTTCAAAACATTACCAAAGCAAGTCGAAAGAACCGAACCGACAATCGACACTTTCTTTGAAATAGGAATTCCTGCCGAGTATATGCCCGATCAAATGGATAGATTAAATTTTTATACGGCTCTGTATTCAATCCAAAACATTTCGGAAGCGGAAGAAATAAAAGATGAAATGATCGACAGATTTGGACCTCTTCCCGTATTGCTAAAAAGACTAATCGCTTCCGCAATATTAAAGTTCTATTCCTCATATTCTCTTTTCGAAAGAATTATTATACAGCGCGATCAGATTTCCATAATCCTTCCCAAAGGAGAAAAAGAAGATTTTTATCAGTTCAAGTTTGTTCAGCTGATGAGATTTATAATTGAAGAATATAAAAACAAAATTCGTTTTGAACAACAGCGATCCTCAGGCACTTCCAAGAAGGAATTAATGAAACTAATAATCCCCAACAAATTTGAATCCCCCGAAAAATTGATGGAATTCCTAATCTCCTTCAGCAAGCAAGTGATTGCTTTATATGAAGTTGAAATAAAAGATATGACTGAAATTTAATATCAACCAAATATGAATAGAAAATTATTTGTTGTCTTTACTATAAGAAAAAGATTAGTTCGTGTTATTTCGGCAAGAAACATGAATAAAAATGAAAGATATATCTATGCTGAACAAATTAAAAAAGATTCCGAACTTTAAGAATGAAGATTAGGAAAGAAAGTTTTGGTCAATTTCAAAGAGAGCACGTTTTCCAAAACTAAAACCATCAACTAAGGCAAGTTTTGATTCAAATACAATAGTTAATAATATTTCCTTCTTGGATAGTCAACTGCAAGGAAATGTAAATGAGCCTGATCTAGAAGATACTATCTTTAGAAAAGGCTCATTTAATAATTGGGTTACTTTAGATAAATCATTTTCTTTACTGATTTAAAACTTCCGGCTTGCAGCGAATAAAAGTAAATTCCGGAGGTTAAATCAATGCCATTTCCATTTTTACCGTTCCATTCTGCCTTATGACTTCCTGCCGATTGGAAATCATTTACCAAGGTAGCTACTTCTCTTCCTAATATATCAAAGACTACCAGCTTTACTGCTGATGATTTAGGTAAATCATAGCTTATAATTGTAGTCGGATTAAAAGGATTAGGGTAATTTTGGAACAAAGCGTAATTTTTCGGAATCAATTTTTCCTGCGCAACATCGGTTATGGTTATATTGATAGGAGCAGAAATAATACTCTGATTTCCGGAAAAATCTACTGCTGCCACCCAATAATAGTAGGATTTACCTAAGACAACTTTTGTATCCTACCATATT
>JAJYOQ010000007.1:0-3478 GCA_021796135.1 Bacteroidota bacterium | reverse complement strand
TGTATCCGAATAAGTATTTGTAGTTGCGAATGCAATAGGTTTTAACTGACTTAGATTAACGTTGGCAACGCTGTCTCTGTAGATTTCAAAATATTTAAAATCTTTATCAACTGGTTTGCTCCAATTCAACACAATTGAACTTTGTGAAATTAGGGCTTGTAAGCTATCCGGAGCTTGAGGTCTTAGATTATCGAGTGAGTATCCGCTATCAGGCGAAGACATAGCAAATATTGCTGGATCGCTTGAATGAGATGAAACTTTGAATGTTGAGAAATGCATTCCGTTAGCTATTGTCGAATCAAATATGGTAGGAACAATAGTGGTATATGAAGAATCGGAAGTTGCAGTAATTTCTTTAATATATACCCAAACCGAGTCTTTTCTCCAGACGTCGAAATTAGAGATGCCGGATGTAACAGCGGGAGTATTTACTTTCCAGCTTAAATAAACCTCATGACCCTGATCGTTCGGAACATCTTTTATAGAAGTAATGGCTGGCGCTGGTACAGATGTAATCATTAAATTATTAACTGAATATCCGCTATCGGCAAGGGAAGCAAAAACTCTATTATTAGTATAAGCAGTTACACGGAAAATTGCATAATGGTTACCACTACTGCCTGAATCAGCAAGAGTCGGAACGTTCATGGAATAAGTTGAATCGTTGCTAACTGGAATTGGGGAAATAAAAGTCCAGGAAGAGTCATATCTCCAAATAGCATAGCCTATAATAGGGCTAGGACCGTCGGCAAATTCATTTTTCCAGGTGACTCGGACTTGTTTACCATTATCGTTTGGTACATCACTAACAGAGACAATTTTAACAACCGGTGGTCCGACTTGAGTATCGAACATGTTGAGAGCAAAGATTCTATTATCTCCATAGCGGATGCCGGGAAAATAATATGGATTGCTATAAGTATCGCCGGGTGAATAGGAAGGTTCTGCAAAAAATTCCTCTGTCCCTAATGTAATAACTTTTCCTGCTCCTTCGTTAACCTCTGCAGCTACGGGAATAGATCCTTGTCCTGAAGCAGACGCAATTGCATTAACCTGGTTTGAAGAATTAGATGTTTCGCTTAATCTGGCATATTTACCGCCCAGATCATTAAGTTTGAGATAAAAATCATATGCATAAGGTGATGTAATAATAATGCTATCCGCCGGAGAAGAAATATTTAGACTTGATGCATGGAAAGCACCTAAGGTTGATACATTAGAGAAAAGGGGATCTGCAGCATGCGGAAAATTGGTCAAATTTATCCAATTTGGATCGAAGCCAATCTCTTGGGTAGTGTCTTGAACGAGATTATTATTTATGCTTATTCCAGCTCCCCAACCATTAGAAGATAATAGATTGTTTTGGAATTGAGAGCCCGGATAGTAATTATAATATGGCAGCACAATTAAACCGCCACCTGCATTAACAAATGACTGCAGGGCGCTTATTTGTTGAGAAGTATAATCTTGATTTGGCGTAACTGATACATAATAATCATATCCGCGTAAATCAAAAGTTGTATCATTTGTAACTACAATATTACCTTGAGCACGTAAAAGACGTATTAAATTACCGAAATAAAGTGAATCACTTGAGCCGTAATAGTCATTAAAAAAGTCAAATAAAATTCTTTTAGGTTTTGACAAAAGGTTTACTGCATAAGCCTTCATGCCCAACTTTAGAACAGAGGGGTAATTTGATGCATTATTATTAATAATTAATGAATCGGATAAATATCCTGGCGCAGCAGCGTTGCATTGAATAACAATTTTAATATATTGTCCGGGAGATAAATTGAAAGAGCTTCCGCTTTGAATTGAAAAATGCGAATTTTGAACTGAAACTGAGCCAACTAAATTACCGCTTGCATAACTAGGGTTTTGCATATCTAATATAAAAGTTGAAGCTTTTCCTACGGTTGTTCCAATAAAATCAACAGTTGAATCTGAAAGAACAATATAGGAATTTGTAGGTCCGGTAGGACTGGTCAAACTCGAAATATGAGTATACCAATAATCTTGAAAATCAGGTAATTCGGCAACAGCCCAGACTGTTCCGCTGGGTGATAAAGAAATGCCGCTGTAATCACCCCATCGACCTGGGTTGTAACTATAATAACCTTCTCCAAGCAAGGTACTTGAAGGATCATTCCAAACTTCGGCTGCAGACCTCATGGAGACATTTTGTTCAGAACTCGATGTGTTGAACACTAAATACATTTTACCTGTACTATCTGGAGTTACAGCAGGATAAAAATAACTAACATTATCTGAGCCATAGTTAACATTTTGATCAGCAGTCCAGGTCGTTGTATTAATTTTTAAGATTCTTAGAGCATCTACAACACCGCTTCCCCAATTATAACCTTCGGTAAAAGCAGTATACAATTCATTATTTTGCCAAACTACTTCTTGAGTACGGCAATCACCTGTTGCAATTAGAGAAGTGCTGCCTAATTGCGGAGCATCCGGGGGTACTTGATATGCGCCGATATTTACAGTAGAGGCTAATTTTAAACTAGGAACACCGACGGAAAAATTTACAGTCCAAGTGGTAACATAATTATTTCCGTCAGGATCGGTATTCATAAGATATTCGGTATTCGAATTGCCTAAAGTCAAAGCTGGTTTTAGAGTAAAAACATTGGAGCCATCGGCATTTTGCATAGCCCAAAAATCGGTATAATTAAAATTTGCGCCGGCATAAATTGAATCCTTACTCATGACTCTTAATTTTGCGTATTGAAAATTACCTGTTGAAAAATCGTATTGGTTGGAAGTTATAAAAAGAGAGCTAGAGTCAACACCCAGCCCCGGGAAATCAGCGAAATTATTTGTCGGATTTGCACCATCTGAGGATGCGTCCAGAGTGTATAACCAGAAAGAACCACCCGGATCAGAAGGGTTATCCGAAGCTGCTATCAAATATGAAGAAGTCCCCGTAGAATAATCCGTCATTAAAATTAACATTACAAATCTGCCGGATGATTTATCATAAATTACTTTCGGGTCAAAAATATAAGAATTAGCAGGGTAACCAAAAAGCTGTGCAAAAGTTTCCTTATACATAATGCTGCCGCTAGTATCATAAACAGCAAACTCATCATTTACAGTTTGAATAATTTCATTATTACCTGCAGCGATCATAGGATCAGGCGGATACCAGGGAATACTATCAGAAAATTGTGATATTCCGTCAAAAGAATAATTCATTGTAGGCGAAAGAATTTTTTTATAGGAATTATTTTTACTGTTTAGTTTAGACTGCGTGGTCTTGTATAAATCTTTAATAGCATTGCCACCGGATGCGCCGGATAATATCTTCTGTGTTTTTAGCTGAAGTATTAAATTCTTATTTAAATTAAAATGAATAGATTTTTGGGCAGAAGAAAATTGAACTTTGTTCTTTGAAACAGTTGACTTTCTATTAACGGAAACTCTTCTAGCGCTTATATGGGTGAAAACTTCGGATGATTTA
>JAJYOQ010000173.1 GCA_021796135.1 Bacteroidota bacterium | reverse complement strand
CTGCAATTAAGCTTAATCTAGATTATCTATGGTTTGTGACATTGGTTTCGGTAAAATGCTAACAGAAATTTAATTTATTTGCTGCCTTATAATAAAAATTTGCATTCTAATTAGCAAACTGTCGCAGCATTTTAATTTAACCAAATTTGAATATTCCCCAAAATTTAAAGGAATTACAATTTTAAATCTTTAATTATCTTATCAGCAACTTTACTAATGACATGGTCAGAATTGTAAAAATTACTTTGAATTTTTGCTTTAACTGCTTCAATTTTTGGATCTGATGATTGAGAACTCTGAATATTCTTAGCTTCAGCCGATAATTCCAATTTATCTTTAGATTTTGCTTCTGTGCTTTCCGGGGATTCTTTTGGTTTCGAGGAAGTTGAATCTTTTGGAAAATATGCCTGATTACCAAGCGGATTAATTTGCATCATTCACCTATAATAGTTAGTTAACTTAGCTTTATTCTTTAATATTGCTATTTGTTTGCCCACTTCGGCAAACTTATTTTTTCTATCTGTGTATAAATTATCGAAAGTTTCTTGAATTTGTTTAGTTATATCGACCAATAATATATTATAACTTACTAATTGCTCTATAGGGTAGGTGTTTTTTAGTTGCAATTTTAATAAATTATAGTTTTCCATTAAAGTTTTGGCAGCATTTAGATTTTCATCAAAGTTTAGATCGTTCACGTTTCTTAATTTTTCCAAAGCTTGGTCTAATAATATTTTAAGAGAATTAATTTCATTGCTTAAATTTTTCATTGTTTAGAATAATTGTCCTGTACTATTGTATAATGACTGCATATTAGTTAATGTTGTTAATTGTGCCTGAAGCTGCTGGTATTGCAGAGTCATATTATTGGCTGCAGTATTTATATTGTTCTGGGCAGCAGTAATACGATTGTTAAGACCAGTTATATTATTTTGATAAGAATTCTGTGTTAAAGTTAAATAACCGCCGGCACCAAGATAAGGAGCAATAAATTTACTTAATGTATTCGCAATTCCATTTGTAGAATTAAATATAGCTTCTACCTGTGAGGCATTATTTGTTAGAGCCGTTTGAAGTTCGCTTGAATTTGAAACACTTAACCCGTTATTTGGGTCAAATGAAATCCCTATCTGAGTTAAATAATTTAAAGTACCGGCAGGAAGTCCACTAACTACAGAATATCCTACAGAACCCAAACCATTTAGAATTGAATAGCCATTCGGGTCGCCCATAAATACACCTCGGTTCGTTGTCCCCGGTGTAGAATTTGACTTTACATATGTATATGCGGTATTAAACTTAGTTATGAAATTTTGAATTTCGGTCTGAATTGTCTTTACATCTGTACCTACTGATAAGTTAACAGTTGTATCTGTCGGCTGCATTACTGAATTTAAGTTAAAGGTGACACCTGTAACTAAATCACTAACGCTATTGTAATTCCTCTGTAAGTTAAGTCCATTATAAGAAAATTTGGCATTTAAGAGATTATTTGCAGTTGTAATATCAGAATAAGTATAACCTGCTGTATTAGGAGATGTAGATTGGCTAAAAGTAGGTCTGGTTGTTCCTAAATTTAGTCCAACTGAAGTAAGAGCAGTACCTGTAACATCTGAAAGATTCATAATTCTATTGTCCAAACCCGTTTGAGTAGCGGTAAGTGACAATTGCGATTCTGAAGAAACAGGTGAAAACACAGAAGCTGACACTGAACCGGCAGCGGATTTTTCTTCGGTTGCGGCAATACCTAAATCTCCGACAATATTATATCCTGAAGTATTAGAAATAGAAATATAATTAGAATTATTACTTACAGTCATTTGCAGCATTTCGTTCCCGGGAATATTTGGATCTGAAACAACTTTTGCAGTAACACCTGAGACTTTTGAGTTTACCTGGCTAGCAATATCATTTAACACTTGATCATAGGTCGTGTCACTGCTATTTAAAGTTATAGTAGTATTTGTTCCCGTTGAATTTGTACTGCTAGCGGTTCCTGAACTATTTAGATTTATTGTAAAAGAAGCTGCGCCTCCTGAATAGGTAGCAGTGGCTGATTTAGATCCAGAAGTTATGACAGCTTGGTTAGAATTAATTGCTGCTGCAATTTTTTGCATAACTGTCTGGTTAGTTTCAGATGAACCAAACGTGACATAAACATCACTTTGCGTCTGTCCTCCATATCCATCACCGGCGTTTATCAGGAAATGATGAGTTCCCGTTATTGCATTTGCAGTAGCTGATGTCATATCAGATGAAATTACTGTATCATTTTGAGCTAGTTGATTGACTCTAATGCTAGCGACTCCAACTGAAGCAGCACCGGTTGCTGTGGCAGAGACAAAAGTTGAATTTGATGAAGTGGCTAACTTGGAGGCAAAAACTGAAGTATTATCATTAATCTGAAGAGTGGCTAGTTCTGTTTGCAAAGCACTAAGATTAGTACTTAAAGTGCCATAAGATGAAATAATATTCTGATAATTTTGTACCTGTGTTTGAAGAGGAGCAACAGAAATATTAGTCTGGTTATTTACATAAGCTTGCACCAGGGATGTAATAGTAGATGAAGATAAAATACCTGCCATAAAGACTCCTATTTCATTTTAAAAGCATTCAGCCAGGTTTCCCGTAATTCACTTAAAATTTTAAATACAATAGTTGTATTTTTTTTTCTCATTTGTTCCTGACAATAATCATATAATTGAAATAAACCTGTATTTACTGCTTTACTTTCTTCAGTATCCCATCTTAAAAAATTGATTAATTCTTTGATAGCCCGATTAGTTTTTTCCAGATTATTCTTTTGACAATTAAGTATTGCGAAATCATATACTTTTATTAGAAGTTGTTCGGGAGTTGCTTCTAAAATTTCCTTAACTAAATATTGATTTAGACGATTTGAATTATTTTTTGCTAGAGTTTGATTATACATTTTCTTCTCAATAATAATAGTTTTAATTATAAAATCCCTCTTCCGTTTAATCGAAAGAGGGATTAGTTAAGATAAATTTGATTATCTAAAGAGTGCTAAAAGGTTCTGAGGAGCAGTATTAATATTGTACAACTGAGTAGTTCCAATTTGTTGCTGTATTTGACCTTTAGTTGCATTCAATTGAGCCGATGCCATATCAGCATCAAACAGTCTGCTTACAGTTGAGTTAGCATTTGTAATAGCTGAAGTTAAATAGTTACTTTTAACATCTAATCTTTGTACATAATTACCTATGCTGCCAAGTGCATCCTGAACTTCATTTTGCAAAGCAGTTACTGTACTGCCTATCGCTGTAACAGTAGCAGAAGTTGCACCTGTTAAAGAAGCAATCTGGCCACCCATTGTACTCATTGTGCCAAAGTTAATAGTAGTTGATTCACTTACACCAGTCTGAAAGATAAAATTTGCATTGGTAGGAACACTGGCACCACTAAGAAGATTAGTATTATTGAATTGAGTATTTGAGAAAACAGAGCTAATTTCATTGCCAAGGGCAACAATATCATTTGCAAGAGAAGTAAGGTTCTTTGTCGGATCATTCGCATCGGTAACTTTTCCCTGAATCTGTATTAAAAGATCGTTGATACTTGAAAGAGCGGATTCAGCTGTAGACAAAATATCTTTTGCAGAACCGACGTTATTTTGAGCAGATTGCATAATTGCAATTTTCCCCTGCAAATCTTTACCAACTCTGTAACCAGATGTGTTATCGGCAACTGAATTGATTTGTAAACCCGTAGCAAGCTGTAACTGAGCTTTAGCAGTATTTTGGGTTGTTTGCGCAAGAGCATTGTATGCTAATAACGCGTTGACGTTTGTGTTGATTTGAAATGACATAATATACCTCCGTGTATATTTAATTATTGTTTCCGGGAATCCATTCCCGGTGTTTGTTAATTTGAGGATTCGTTCCTCAACATCATTATCGGAAGTTGGATTTAAAAGTTTAGGAGTTTATTTAAAAATATTTTCGTCCAACATAATCTTGATATATACTACAATTTTTTTAAATGTATTAAATACAATGTTGATTATTAAGTTGCGTGTCTCTATTTTTCTTTATACAAAATGCGGAAAAATGCAAACGTATTATTCTAATCCCCGCAAGTTTATCTAATGGTTAGTCGATCTTAATAGGTCGCAATTTTAATTATTAACAAATTTAAGTTACAGGAGATTTGTATGAAGAAACATTCCTATTTATTATCCTTATTGATATTATTTCTATTTATTTCAAGACCGGGATTTAGCCAGACAATGGATTCAGCAGCTGTAAAGCCATTTAATGATGGCTTGGCAAATTCTCAAAAGGCAAATTATAAAGATGCACTTGTGGATTTTGAGACAGCATTAAAATTCGATAAAGATTATAGAATATATTATCAAATTGGTTTTGCCCAACAAAATCTGAATAATGCAGAAGAAGCTATAAAAGCATACAAAAATACAATTAAAGCAAAACCTGATTTCGATGCGGCTTATAATAATTTAGGTAATGTATATTTCAGTCAGGGTAATTATCAGGATGCGATAGACAATTTTCAGAAAGTATTAGACATTTCAAAAAATGATACCATTAAAAATGCAGTAAAATATAATATGGCATTAGCTTATACTAATCTTGGGATGGCTTCTGAAAAAGCAAAAAATAATAAAAAAGCAGTTGCCTATTTAAGTAAAGCAGTTAGTTTTTTTGATTATGACGCCGCATATTTATTCCTTGCAAGAGATTATTTTTTACTAAATCAATTTGATAAAGCCATCGAAGCAAGTCAAAAGGCAATAAAGTATAAGAAAACAATAAGCGAAGGTGCAGCTTATTATTGGATGGGAGTTTCTTACAGTAAGAAAAAGGATATGAAAAAAGCTAAAGAGTATTTAGAACTTGCTAAAACAGACCCTGTCTACAAATCATTTGCAGAGACCGTATTAAAATCTCTAAAGTAAATACTGGAAATTATATAACCCCCGTCTTTCGGGGGTTTTTTTTAATATTTTCTTGAAAATCAGGTTTATATTTTTGCCCATCAATAATCTCTGTCTTAAAATGGTTGAATTAAAGGAAAATTCGCCTTATTTTTAGCTTAATACCAATGCTTAATATTATTATAGGTTATGTTCAAACAAACTACTTGAAATTTCAAGAATTTTTCATTGAATATTTAGAAATTGAGAAACCGAAGAAATCTAACTTAATCGAGACGTCTGTAATAAGTAAATTAATAGGAGAGTATGACCTTTACTCTTATTTTATTAAAGATATAGTGATTAAAGGTAAAAGTATCTATCTAATTCTCTTTTCTTCAAAAGAGGAAAATTATCCAATAGATAATGTTAATTCGATTAATATTTAGGCAAAGCTTTTGAAAAAAGAACTGATGATAAATTCGATTAAGAAAGACCCTTATTTAGGAAATGATTTCTCTCAAATTAATCTTCCTTTTGATACATATTTTGAGTTGGCATTTGATTCTGTTAATGACTTAATTTTTTCTCTCGATAAAGATGGGCGTATCTTAAAAATCAATAAGTCTTCTGAATCTCATCTTAATTATAATCTCGAGGAAATAAAGTCAAAGCATTTTATTGATATTGTGTCAATGAAAAAAAGCAGACAGGCAGTTAAATCATTTTCTGAAATAATAAGACGAAAATCCAGTGTTACATTCAATACCGTATTAATTTCAAAATTCGGTAAAGAAATTGAATTAGAAATAACCGCTATACCATTTTTAAAAGGCAAAAATATTGAGGGACTACTTTTAACTTGTAAAAACAATACTGTCTTACAAGGTTTTGAACAAAAAATTAAAGATTCCGAAACAAAATTAATTGAAGCTCAACGAATAATATCAATAGAAAGAATGAGGTCAAAAAGGCAGAAGGCTTTCCTTGAAGAATTGAATAAAATGAAAAAAGATTTCATCTCTAACATTTCGCATGAGCTTAGGACTCCTTTGGCATCAATTATTGGATTTACTGAGACAATTTATTCAGAGCCAAATATGGATAATGAAATGAGAAATGAGTTTATCCAAATTATTCTTAATGAGGGCAAACGACTTGCAAAATTAGTTAATGAACTTTTGGACATTTCTCATTTTGAGGAGGCTTCAATAAAAATAGTAAAATCATCTTTTAATATTAGTAATTTAATACTTGAATCAATCAAGAAAAATCAGACTAAAATTAATAAAAGGAGGATTATTCTTTCTCATGAAATTCAAGATGAAAATGTTATTTTAAATGGTGATAAAGAAAAAATTTTTCAAGTTATTGATAGTATTTTAAAAAACTCAATAAAATACACAGGCGAAGAGGGGAGAATTTATATATCTTCTCAAAGTTTATTTAGGGAATTTGAAATATCAATAAGTGACACCGGCGTAGGAATACCGGAGAATGATTTGAAAACTATATTTCAGAAATTCCAGCGTATAAATTTTATTGACAAGAACGATGAAGAAACGGGTTTAAGCTTGGTTTTAATTAAACAAATTGTAGATTTACATAAGGGATTTATATCAATTCAGAGTAATGAGCATAAGGGTACATCTGTTATTGTTAAATTTCCTAGGGAATTAAATAGTTCAATAAATTGAGGTAGTTTGTGAGCAAGTTAATTTTTATTGTAGATGATGAGCTAGCTATTTCTAAACTTTTGACCTATTGGGTAAAAGACAAATGGAAATATGATGTAGAAGTATTTTCTAACGGAGAAGACTTATTAAAAAGAATCGGTGCAAGACCTGATTTAATTTTACTTGACATAATGCTGCCAGGTTTAAACGGGATAGATATTTTAAAGAGGATAAAACAAATTGATGAAAATCTTCCTATTATTATTTTATCTGCTCAAGGGAGCATTGAAGTGGCTGTTGAAGCATTAAAATTCGGTGCATTCGATTATTTTTCAAAGCCTATCGATACCCAAAGATTAGAACCTGCAATTAAAAATGCTATTAAAAATTATGACTTGCTAAAAGAGCTTGAAAGCCTTAAAGAAAATGTTAAGAGGGAATACAGTTTCGATAATATAGTATCGGCTGACGGGAAAATGCAAGATGTATTTAAACTAGTTTCAAAAGTTTTAAATAACGATATAACAGTATTAATTCATGGAGAAAGCGGTACCGGGAAAGAATTAATCGCCAGGGCTATTCATTATAACGGCAAGAGAAAAAATAATCCATTTATAGTAGTTAACTGTGCTTCTATACCCAGAGAGCTTTTAGAAAGTGAATTATTCGGACATGAAAGAGGCTCATTTACTGGCGCTCATCAGCGGAAGTTAGGCAAATTCGAGATAGCAAACGGAGGCACATTGTTTTTAGATGAGGTCGGGGAGCTTGAAATGCTTTTACAAGCAAAACTTTTAAGAGTTATTCAAGAAAGAGAATTCGAAAGAGTAGGCGGAAATGAGTTAATTAAGTCCGATGTTAGAATTATATCCGCTACAAATCGAGATTTAAAAAAAGCAGTCGATGAAAAAAGCTTTAGAGAAGATTTGTATTACAGATTAAATTCATTTCCTATTAATTTGCCTCCTTTACGTCAACGCAGAGGAGATATATTAGTATTAGCGCAGCATTTCCTTGATACATTAAACAAGAAATTACAGAAAAGCATTAAAGGTTTTTCTAAAAAAGCTATTAAATTGATTTATGAATATAATTGGCCTGGAAATATCCGGGAAATGGAAAATACAATAGAGCGTTGTATGATTATAGCTGAAAAAGATATCATTGATTTAGATGATCTACCTGCACATATTAAAGCTTCTGATAATTCAGGCTCTTTTGAATCATCAGGGACTTTATTTATTGACGAAAATATAATTCCATTTGAAAAATTAAAAGAAGAAGCAATTAAACATGCTCTAAAAGTTACAGACGGCAATATCGTTGAGGCGGCAAAAAAACTACAACTCGGAAGAGCAACAATTTACCGGCTTATGGAAAAATATAAAATAGAAAATCGCTACGGTAATTAGAGTTATTAAATAATTTTAGGCTTAAAAATGGATTTTATTAGAGAAAAATATGATGATGTTGTAGTAGAAT
>JAJYOQ010000006.1 GCA_021796135.1 Bacteroidota bacterium | reverse complement strand
CAATGAAGATACAGAGGAAATGTATGTTAGTTTGCTCTATGAATGGGCATCAGAAGATACCGAATCACAATTAAATGACCCTGCTTTCCAAAGACTTTCATATTCAAGATTTGAAACCTTAAAGTTTTATGATAATTTCTCAAAAGGTAAATCACTCAGCTTCACTATTAAGAATTTGCCTAAAGATAGTCAAAATGTTTTTATTGACAGCAATATTAAATCAATAATTTTGGTGCCTATAATTATAGACGAAAAATATTGGGGTTTTGTTGGCTTTGACGAATGTAAAACTGAAAGAATTTGGACGTCTAATGAGGAATCATTATTAGTTACAATGTCTTCGATGCTAGGTGCAGTCATTAAACGAAATTTAATACAAGAAGAAATAATTAAGAAGAATCAGGAATTAGATCTGGCTGTGCTTAAAGCAGAAGCTGGGGTTAAAGCAAAAAGTGAATTCCTAGCATTAATGAGTCATGAGATTCGTACTCCAATGAACGGCGTCATTGGAATGACCGGATTATTACTTGATACTAATTTAGATGATGAGCAAAAGGAATATGTTGACACAATTAGACTAAGCGGTGATCAACTTTTAGTAATTATTAATGATATACTTGATTTCTCTAAAATAGAATCGGATAAATTAGAACTTGAAATGCAGCCTTTGGATTTGAGAGAGTGTATTGAGGATTCGTTGGACCTGCTTGCGTCGCGAGCTGGAGAAAAAGGCATTGATCTTGCCTACCAGGTTGACGGCAATACTCCAATTACTATCAAAGGTGATGTAACTCGTCTGCGACAAATCTTAACCAATTTACTCAACAATGCTATTAAATTCACCGAAGAAGGTGAAATATTTATTTCAGCTTCAGCTAATCAGATTGAAAATGAAATTTATGAGATAACCTTTGCAGTCAGCGATACCGGAATGGGTATTCCCGCAGATAAAATGGATCGATTATTCAAATCTTTTAGTCAGGTCGATGCATCAACAACAAGGACTCATGGCGGTACAGGATTAGGTTTAGCAATTAGCAAACGGCTAGCTGAACTAATGGGAGGAAAAATGTGGGTAGAGAGTGAATATGGGAAAGGTTCAACTTTCTATTTTACTATTAAGGGTGAACTTGTTTCTTCAAATGCAAAAATATATATGTATGGTCATATCCCGAAACTTGCAGGTAAAAAAATATTAATTGTTGATGATAATAGGACCAATAGACTTATTTTAAAAACCCAAGCTGATAATTGGGGAATGTTTACGAAGGTTGCCGATAATCCGAAATTAGCTTTAGATTGGATAATAAATAATGAAAATTTTGATATTGCAATCCTTGATTATCAAATGCCGCAAATGGATGGACTCACATTAACTCAGGAAATTAGGAAATATTCTTCCGGCAAGGAACTACCGATTATAATTTTAACTTCAATCGGTAAAAAGGAAAACCCCGAGACAATTGCTCATTTAAATTTGTCGGGATTTATAAACAAGCCGATTAAACAAACGCAATTATATGATACTCTGATTTCGGTGTTGTCAGGTGTTCAAGGTATAAAGAAAGAAAAACAAATATCCGATTCTAAAATTGATTCTAATTTAGGCGAGCGCTTTCCTTTAAGAATATTGTTGGCTGAAGATAATGCGGTTAATCAAAAAGTGGCTTTAAGGATATTAGATAAGATGGGCTATCGCGCTGATGTTGCCGGTAATGGTTATGAGGCAGTTAATGCTGTTAAGCATATACATTACGATATTGTCTTAATGGATATTCTTATGCCCGAGATGGATGGTTATGCGGCAACAAAGATAATTATAAATGAACTTGATTCTGATAAGCGACCCAAAATAATTGCAATGACTGCAAATGCAATGCAAGGTGATAAGGAAGAATGTTTAGCTGCAGGAATGGATGACTATGTGAGTAAACCAATTAGAATCGATGAACTTCAGGAATCCCTAACTAAGTGGAGTAAAATAATATCGGAACAAAGAGGAGAATTAATCTCTAAAGTTAAAAAGGAAAAGGCAAAAACAAAGTTTGTTAACGAGGAAAATATTTCATTTCTTGCGGATATTCAGACTGAAGCTGACCTAGGTTTCTTAATAGAATTATTGGATATATATTTAAATGATTTACCGGTGACTATAGATAAAATTAAAACCTCCGTAACTGAAAAAGATTTTAAGAATCTTCAGTTCTTTTCTCATAAGTTAAAAGGAAGCAGTGTAACTCTAGGTATTGAATTTGTATCTGATATTTGTCAAAAATTGGAAACAAAAGCAAAAAATAAAGAGTTTGATGATGCTGTTATAAATATGTCCGATAGTCTCTGCTCAAATATTGATGCCGTAATAGATGAATTAAAACTTATTAAAAATAAATATATTAATCTTCAATCTAATTTTACAGAAAATTAAGTCCAAGGAATATTTAAATATCGATTATTTTTTTCATTGCTATTTAAGTTATTTTATTTAATTTTAGGGCAGTTATAAGAAAATTAGATTTGGGCGCTAGTTAACATGCGAAGGCCTAAACCCGTCAGGTCCGGAAGGAAGCAGCGGTAAGCATAGAGTTTGTGTAACTAGTTGCCCTTTTTATTTATGAAATAAACCTGCCGGGATTAAAAATTCAAGTACCCCTCTCGATAATTGTACTTTGTTATGAAAAGATACTTTAGCTATTGCAGATTTCTTGAACTCAATATTTGCATAACTTGAAGAAATAAGATTAGATAAATGCTCGGAAAAATCAGGCTGATGACCTACAAAGGCAATGTTTTCAGCTTCTAAAGTGTTGGCAATTTCAATTATATCTGAAGTCAAACTTCCGGAAGTTAGCTTATTGCTGATTATGATTTCATTCTTGACCTCAAAGTATTCAGCTATAATGCTAGCCGTTTGTTTAGCTCTTAATAAAGGTGATGAAATTAAATAATCGAATGCATCAATATAATTATTCCATCCTAAAACAGCATTTTTTACCCTAATCTTTCCATTGCTGGTTAGCTCTCTGTCAAAATCCTTTTTATTAATTGAAATTTTCTCTGCATCACCATGTCTGATAAAATATATATTCATTTTTTTCTTTATTCTTATTTATTGAAATTATAATCTACGAAAACCGCAGAAATATTATGGTGAAAATCCATTAAATCTTTATTAAGCTTTTTTCCCACAGATGTATTCATAAGTGAGTCCCAAATATCTTTAGACTCAACTTCTATTTCACAAAATAAGCTATATTTAATATCCATCAAAAGATTACTTTCAACTTTTGCAATCTTTACTTCTTTATTTACTACATCCCCTAAATATTTAACTGTGTATTCAATAAAATGGGTTTGAATATTTTCCTGATCTGTTTTTTTTAAGAATAAAATTAATTTATACATTAGCAATCAATCATAAATGAATTAATTATATTTTGATAAATATCTTTGTTCTGCAAATATGTAAATTTTGATGCTTGAAGGATCAGGATATATTTTTTATTTCCGCAAGAATACTCGAAGAATTGTACAAAATCTTTTTTTAATTCAATTTTATCCGAATACCTTACTTTGTATTTGCCTGATGTTTCCTTGTTAAGATTATAATTTATGTACATTTCAGCAGAATCGCTTGTAGGAATCTTAATTATTGAAATTGTTGCTCCTAAATACTCACTGATATACCTGCTGCCCTTTAGATCGTGTTTCAGAAAATTTGTTACCTCAATATTCTTCAAAGTTTTCCAGTTCTCAGGTAATGTAATTGAATATCCGTCAAAATCTTTGATATTAGAAGCTGATCTTAAAGTATCATAACCGGGATCTATTCCGACAGATTTAAGTGCAGAATTATAGTCTGTGATTTCAGGTTTTAATGGGTCGTGATTATATGCTGTAATTTGGTTTTCAATAAAATTTGAGAAAACATTTTTAGTGCTTAAATACTCACCATTTTTATAATTATAAAAGAAAACGTCACTATCATTATTAATTGTAGAAGATTTAGTGCTCGAAATAATTGTAGTAATGCTATCTTTAGAGATTTTTTCTATGGATTGAGTAAAAATATTTTTAGGTGTTATAGCCCTTGTAAAAGTTCTGAGGACAAGAGAAACAGAAGAATCTGTAAACATAAAATAGCTTGTTCTATTCAATTCAAAAGTCCCTTTTGAACTAAAATTTTCTAATACTGAAAGGAATGTCTGATCTTGGCTATTTATTAAATTCGAACTTAAATAACCATCCATCGATTTATCTATTAAATATAAATTAAAAGTAGAGTCATAAACTGCAAAACGATTATAAATAGGATTTGGAAATCCCATTAAGAGATAGTAATACTTATGACCATGAGCGGAATAAATGCTGTCAATTAAGAATGAGTTAAACTTTTTATTTAGCGGTAAAGATAAGTCGCATAGTCCATTCAGGATTGAGTTAGCATTTTTATCTCCATTAATCGCTTTCCGGGATAGCTCTTTTAATAAAGCCCCGGTTAAATATCTGTTTTCTTCTTTCTTCTGGTGAATTAAGCAACCCGGGAAAAGAAATATAATAATAATAAATAATAAAAAAATATTTTTCATAAATCTATAAAGTAGATATCCTTAAAATTTTAGATTAAAATCCATTCTTGAACCCAAACTTTATACATAGTCCTTTATTTTATGATTGTAAATTTATGCAATTATTAAGAAAAATGATTTTTAATTAATATTGCTTTTTGCATCCCGACAACTTCAGAAAGCACATCTGTCGAACATTTCTTAATATCGTTAACACTTCCGATTGTTTTCAATAATTTCTGGGCAGTTGATTCTCCGATTCCTTTTATTTCAATTAACTCTGAAGTAATAGTTCTTTTACTTCTTCTCTTCCTATGAAAAGTTATCGCAAATCTATGTGCTTCATCTCTAATCTGCTGAAGAAGCTTGAGCCCCGATGAAGTTTTGGGAATTGAAACCGGTTCAGATTGTTGCGGCAAAAATACTTCTTCTAACCTTTTTGCCAGTCCTATAATATTATATTTATGGATGCCAAGTTCTTCTAATATTTTAACAGCGCTAGAAAGTTGTCCTTTTCCTCCGTCAACCATAATAAGTTCGGGCAATATTTCATTATTTTCAATTAAACGTGAATATCTTCTTCTAATTACTTCCTGCATACTTGAAAAATCATCAGGTCCTTCGACATCTTTAATAATAAATTTTCTATATAAACTTTTTTTTGGTTTTCCATCATAAAACACTACTAAACTTGCAACGCTATCTGTTCCTTGTAGATTTGAGATATCAAAACATTCGATTTTGCGCGGTAAAGCATTCAATCTTAAATCTCTTTGAAGTGATGCCACAGAATGCGGTACATAACCTTCTTTTTTCATTTTTTGTAATTGCAATTCTTTTAATTGCAGCAGGGCATTTTCAGTACACATTTTCATTAATGAAAATGTAGTGCCTTTTTGCGGGATTATGAATTTTATTTTCTTATTTCCCGTTAAATTTAGCCAATCATTTAATAGAACTGAATCTGCCGGGCTTACTTCTAAAACTATTTCATCAGGTATTTCTGTATATTCCGTATAATAGAATTTTATTGCAGCCGAATAAAGTTCGCTTAAATCGGCGCCTTCCTCTGAACTCATACGAAGCTGTTTTTTAGATACTAATTTACCTCCGCGAACATTAAATACAGAGCATGCGCAATCCTTATTTTCAAATGCCAGTGCAATTATATCGCGATCAAGGTTATCATCAGTAACAATTTTTTGTTTTGAAGAAATAGATTGGAGATGGGCGATTTTATCACGTAAATCAGCAGCTTTTTCAAAATTCAATTCATTAACTGCAATATCCATCTTGCTATTAAGATCTTTTATTAAATCATCAATTTTACCTTTTAATAATTTAACAACTTCTGAAACCATTTCATTATAATCTTTTTGACTAATTAACCCTTCACACGGTCCATCACATTTTTTAATATGGTAATCCAGGCATACTTTAAATTTCTTTTTTTCAATATTTATATGATTTATGTCTAACCTGCAGCTACGAATCTTAAAAATTTGGTTTATCATACGCAATGATGATTTCATATTCTTAACATCTGTGTACGGACCAAAATATTTGGAACCATCTCTTATTACTTTTCGCGTAGGGAATATACGGGGATAAGGTTCGCTAGTAACTTTTATGAAAGGATATGATTTATCATCTTTAAGGTTGACATTGTATCGCGGTTTATATTCTTTAATCAAATTATTTTCAAGAACAAGAGCCTCAATTTCATTATCCGTCAAAATAAGCTGGTAATCTGCAATTTTACTAATAAGCGCTAACGTTTTGGCTGAGTTAACTGAGGTATGAAAATAACTTCTTACGCGGTTTTTTAAATTAATTGCTTTACCTACATAAATAACTTTCCCTTTGTCGTTTAAGAATTGATATACACCTGGACTTTCAGGTAAATTTTCCAGCTTAGATTTTAAATTAGAGTTCATCCTTATAAAATTAAACAGTTAATAAATATATTGGTAGGATAATTTCATAAAATAAATATGCTATTGATTTAATTTTTTAACAACCAGAAGATTAACGATTCCTTAAGTTAATATTTGATTCTTGCCGATAACAACTATACCGCTGTCTGTTACATGAAATTTCTTTTTATCTGATTCGATGTCAAATCCAATTTCATAATTTTCAGGAACCCGAACATTTTTATCGATGATTGTCCTTCTAATTCGTGCATGGCGACCGATATTACAATTATTCATAATAATTGAATCAGTTACATAGCTAAAGCTATTCACTCTAACATTAGTTCCAAGAAGGGATCGTTCTACAAGTCCGCCGGAAACAATTGTACCATCGCAAATCATCGAGTTTAAGGTCCGTCCAACTCTTTCACCTTCATGAGAGACAGTCTTGGCAGGCGGTGCTTGATATTGATATGTCCTCATAGGCCAGTCATTATCATAAAAATTAAATTCCGGAGTTACGCTAATTAAGTCCATGCTTGCTTCATAATAACTGTCTATTGTTCCAATATCCTTCCAATACGGTTTTGCTTTGTTATTCATGTCTTCAAAATTATATGCAAATACCTTTCTACCGGATTTAATCATATAAGGGATAACATCCTTACCAAAATCATGTCCTTTTAATTTATTTGATTCCATTTCAATTAATACTTCTTTAAGAATAGCAGCATTAAATACATATATAGCCATATTAACAAAACAATATCCCGGTTTATTTGGAATTTCCGGCGGTTCTTTTGGCTTTTCAATAAAAGATTGAACTGCATAAGAATTATCAACATTAACAATTCCAAATCTGGAGGCATCATCTTTAGGCACTTCGATACATGCCATGGATAGATCTGCGTTTATATCTACATGATGTTGGAGCATTTTTAGATAATCCATTTTATATATATGATCACCGCTTAAAATTAGAACCCATTTTGCTTTTTTTTCGGATGAAAATAAATTTAGGTTTTGATAAATTGCATTTGCAGTTCCCATATACCATTCATTGTTCAATTTCCTTTGAGGAGGTATTGAATAAATGTATTCTCCAAGTTCCGGGTTAAATATGCTCCATGCCTCAAAAATATGCTGATTTAAAGAGTCTGATTTATATTGGGTTAGAATGTAGATCCTTCTCAAACCGGAATTAAGGCAATTTGATAATGCAAAATCAATTATTCGATATTTCCCGCCAAAAGGTACAGAAGGCTTACTTCGGTATAGTGTAAGTGGATTTAATCTCTCTCCTTGCCCACCGGCTAGTAACATTGTTATTGTGTCTCTCAAAATTGAAGAACCTGGGAAAGTCATAATACCTCCAAATTTTTACCTTAATTTATTTATTAAATTGTTTGATTGACATGTCAACTATTTAGTAATTTTACTCTGTTTCTTAATATCAAAGTTAAACTAATTTATAAAAATTGCAATAGCAATTGACATATTATAAGGTAAAATTTAAGTAATTTTTTGTGAATAAGAGAATAATATCCGTTTTTTTTATTTTGCTTTTTATCTCATCCTTTTCAAAATGCGGATTGGCAAAAACTACCAATAAAAAGAAATATAATTTGAAGTTTGCTCTCCAAAACATTCCTGAAAATTATATTTCGCCCAACCAGTATAATATTAATGTTTTAAGTTATAAATTAAATATTGATTTACATCCTTCAAAAAAAATTCTAAATGGCGATGTTTTGATCAAAGGTGTCATTCTTGATAAACAATTAAAGCAAATTGATTTAAATTTTTATGATAATATGAAAATTTCCCAACTTACCTTAAATAATATGAAAGTTGGTTATTCTGATGAGAACACCAGGTTAACAATCCCAATCACGGAAATGTGCCCTGATACTTTCCTTATAAGAATTGTATATAGCGGCACACCTAAAAGAGAAGGCTTTTCTTCTTTTGTATTCGGGGAACTTAACGGTAAATCTTGTGTTTATAATTTAAGTGAACCAATTTATGCATCAACATGGTTCCCATGCAATGATATCCCGACTGACAAAGCCCTTGTTGAAATGAATATTACTAATGATTCTTCTGAGGTTTCGGTATCAAATGGAGTCCTAATCGGAATTTCTACAAATGGGACAAGGAGAACTTATCATTGGAAATCTAATTATCCTATAGCTACGTATTTAGTTTGTTTGTATTCTTCTGATTATAAAACCTTTTCTCAGAAATATATTTCATTGGATTCGAAGGATACTATGGCTATTGACTATTATGTTTTCCCGAATCAAGTTGATGAGGCGAAGATTGATTTTGAAGACCATCCGGATATGCTTCATTTTTTTTCTAAGACATTCGGAGAATATCCCTTTATCAAAGAAAAATATGGTGTAACGGAATTTCTCTGGCAGCTTGGAGCAATGGAAACTCAAACTATGACTGCTGTAGGTTTTAATTTAATAAGCGGACAGAAATTATATACAGAAATTTATTCTCATGAACTTTCGCACCATTGGTTTGGAGATGCAGTTACTCCCAAAACCTGGAAAGATATTTGGCTTAACGAAGGATTTGCGTCTTATTGTGAGGCACTATATAATGAGCATATAGGAGGGTTTAATGCTCTCAGATCTACAATGCTCAGCAAATTACAAAATAATTATAATGGAACTGTTTACAATCCAAATGATTTATTTGGTCAAACTGTTTACCAAAAAGGAGCTTGGGTTTTGCATATGCTTAGGCATGATGTCGGGGATACTACATTTTTTCAAATATTAAGAAAATATTTTGACTTATATAAATATAAGAATGCTTCTACTGAAGACTTCGAAAATGTTTGTGAGGCAGTATCAGGAAAAGACCTTCACCAATTTTTCAAACAATGGGTTTATGAAGGAACGGGTAAGATTAGAGCTGCATACTCCTGGAAAATAGATGGAAAAAATCTAATAATTAATTTTAGTCAAATTCAAAAAGGTTATTATACTTATCAATTTCCTCTTGATATTCAGATTAAATATTTTGATAATTCTGAAGTATTGAAAACTGTCTATATCGATAAAAAAGAAAAATCTTTTACAATAAAATTAAATAAGGTAATTTCAGATATTAAAGTTGACCCTGAAAATTGGATTTTAGGCGAATTTGAATATCATAAGGAAAATAATTAAAAATTACTATATTTACTTTCAGAAAACCAATCATTATTTTCTCAAAATTAATATAATTTAGTGAATAATTCTTATCTTTTTATATCCGACATACACTTAGGTCTGCAATCTAAATCTGCAGAAAATCTCAAAGAAAGATTATTAGTGAAATTTTTAAATTTTGCAAAAGATAATTGTAATGAATTATATATTGTAGGGGACTTGTTCGATTATTGGTTTGAATATAAAAGAGTATATCAAAAAGGCTTTTTTAGAACATTGACTGCTTTACAAGACTTAGCTGAGTCAGGCATTAAAATTCATTATTTCATCGGTAACCATGATTTTATGCATTTGAATTTTTTTAAGGACGAAATCGGTACTATTATTTACGAAGATCCTATAAGTATTATGCTTGACGGGAAAAAATTTTTCATCGGTCACGGTGACGGCATGGTTAAAAATGACTTGGGTTATCAAATATTAAAGAAAGTTTTAAGGAATAAAGCAGTTCAAAAAATGTATTCATGGATACATCCTGATATTGGGATATCCTTAGCTAGTGCGACTAGTAAAACAAGCAGAGATTATACTAATAAAAAGAATTACGGTGAGGTTGATGGCTTATTGGATTCTGCAAAATTAAAAATTGATGAAGGATATGACTATGTAATATTCGGACATCTTCATCAAAGATGTTTCACTAGATACAAAAACGGAATATATATAAATCTGGGCTCTTGGCTAGATACACCTTGTTACGGAATTTTTAAGGATAATAAGTTCGAAATAGTTGACTGGAATTAAAATGGCAAACAAGAATTCAGATTTGGATTTTAAAAAATATTTTAATGATCATGCACACCGAAATAAAAAGAAATCTTCGGGGTTTAAGAAGTACAATAAAAAGGTAGCAATTATTATTGCTATTATAATTCTAATCTTTGTAACAGTTTTTGGAATATATGTTATTAGCGGTCTTCCTTCATTAGAACAACTTGAAAATCCAAAACCTCAATTAGCAAGTAAAGTATTTACTAGTGATGGAGAATTGCTCGGACAATTCTATATTCAAAATCGAATTGAGACTAAAATTGACAGCCTTCCTCCTTATGTAGCAAATGCATTAATCTCGACTGAAGATAGAGACTTCTACAATCATTGGGGAGTAGATTTAGAAAGAGTATTCAAAGCAATAATAAAAGATGTTTTCACTTTTTCTCGCGAAGGTGCAAGTACAATAACTCAGCAGCTCGCAAAAAACCTATATCATTTTAAAGTTAAAGATGAGAACATTTTTCAAACCGGAGTAAGAAAAATTAGAGAATGGATTACAGCGGTTCAGATAGAAAAAACTTTTACCAAAAGGGAGATTCTGCAGATGTATCTTAATGTATCCTATTTCGGGAAGAGTGCCTATGGTGTTGAATCCGCTGCACATGCTTATTTCAATGAAAATGGGAAGCAATTAACGGTTCCTCAATCAGCTATGCTGATAGCCTTGTTAAAATCACCGGAGTATTATGATCCTGTCCGTCACTTGTCAAATGCAATTAAAAGACGTAATCTAGTTATGCATAATATGGTGACAAATAATATGCTAAGCGAGTCGGATTATGAAAAATATAAAAGTGAACCCATTATATTGGCATCAGAAAAGATTGGCGGAAACCAAACAATAGCTCCATACTTTATGGAATATGTGAGGCAGCAGATGGTGACCTTGGCAGGGAAATATGGTTATGATCTCTATCGTGATGGTCTCAATATATATACATCTCTTGATTTTCGAATGCAAAAAATAGCTAATAAAGCAGCATCGGATCATCTTCAAAAATATCAAGCGCTATTTAATAAAGCATGGAATTGGAATAAACATAAAGACCTTCTTGATAATATTTTAGATAAAGCAATTAAAGATGACCCACGTTACCATGCTGCTGTAACTGATGAAGAAAAAGCTAAAATTTATAATATGTTAAAGTTTAACATTCCATTTGTAGATTCCGTAAAAAGTGCCGAAACTACGATTCAAGTTGGATTTGTTGTAATTGACCCTACAAACGGACAAATTAAAGCTATGGTTGGGGGTGAGAACCAGGATTTTGGCAGAGGGTTAAATCATGCCACCGGCATTAGGAGACAGCCGGGTTCAGCTTTTAAACCCTTTGTATATACAGTTGCAATTGATAACGGATATTACCCTGCTTATACATTATTGAATCAAAAATTTAATTATAATGGCTGGTCTCCGGATAATTTTGAGACAAATGAATATGGCGGATATATGACCTTGCGAGAAGCCTTAGCTCATTCAATAAATGTTATAGCCGGAAGATTAACGATTAGCAATATGGCTCCGCCTGCACAAGTCGTCAAATATGCGCATAAAATGGGTATTGAATCTCCTTTAGATGCTGTCCCTTCAATTGCTTTAGGCACTTCAGGTGTTTCCCCTCTTGAAATCACTTCCGCTTACGGCACATTTGCAAATAATGGAGTACATGTTAATCCCATATCAATTTTAAAGATTGAAGACAGAAACGGAATTCTTATCGATAAATTTGTCCCTGACTATCAAGAAGCAATATCGCCACAAACACCATCAATTATGGTTAGTATGATGGAAGATGTAATTAATTACGGAACCGGGGCAGGCGTAAGAAAATATTTTCAATATCCCGCGGCAGGTAAAACAGGAACTACACAGAATTTTTCTGATGCGTGGTTCGTTGGTTATACACCAAATTTAGTCGCAGGAACTTGGGTCGGATTTGATGATCATAGGATAAAATTTACTAGTTCTTATGGTCAAGGAGCTAGCGCTGCGCTTCCAATTTGGGCAATGTTTATGGAAAATGCATATAAAAGTCTAAATCTTCCGGTTCAATATTTTCAGATGGCTCCGGGCATTGACACAGTATCCTTCTGTAAAACTACTATGGACGATGGCGATACAAGACTGGCTACTAAATACTGTCCTTCTGTTGTCACGGACATAATTAATGCAAAAAATCTTCCTCCCAAATGCAATATTCACGGACCAGGCGCTTCAAATGCAAAAAAAGAAGAAAAGAAAGGAGATTCTGGTTGGTGATAGGGGATAATTCGAAAAATTTTAATTTATGATAGGTAATTATTTCCAAAAAATGATAACTTTACGTAGAAGATAGTTATTTTTTTGCCCGGATGGTGGAATTGGTAGACACGTTAGGTTCAGGGTCTAATGAGAGCAATCTCGTGCAGGTTCGAGTCCTGTTCCGGGCACATATATAATATCATTTTGATCACTTCTTAATTTTCTTTTTATTTTCGTCAAAGTTTAATGGAAAGTTTCCGATTAAAAGTTTTTCGTTCTGTGGCAAAACATTTAAGTTTTACCAAAGCAGCAGATGATCTATTCATTTCTCAACCAGCCATTACAAAAAATATACAATCACTTGAAAATGAACTTGGAATTAGACTGTTTGAAAGATATGGAAACAAGATTAACTTAACCTCAGCGGGTAAAATCTTAGCGGAATATGCAAATAAGTCTTTTTTAATGCAGATTGACTTAGAAAATCGTCTGAATCTTTTCAGAGTAGATAAAAGTGGTTTAATTAGAATAGGCGCAAGTACTACAATTGCTCAATATGTAATTGCTTCAGGACTTTCAAAATTTCATAAAAAGTTCCCTGAAGTAAAAATTTCACTTATATCCGGAAATAGCGAAAGAATTGCAAATGCATTAATCCAAGGTGAAGTTGATCTAGGCATTGTAGAAGGAAAAGTAAAGAATCATGATATTCATTATAGTAAATTTACTTCTGATGAATTGGTCGCAGTTGCAGGGGCAAATAATGAGGCTATAAAAAATGAAATCGATCTAAAAGAATTAATTAACATCCCTATTGTGCTTAGAGAAAGAGGATCTGGAACCCTGGAAGTTTTTGAGCATGCTATTAAAAATAAGAAAATAAAACTTTCTTCTTTAAATGTTATTATGTATCTCGGCAGCACAGAGGCAATAAAACAGTACCTGGAAACTGATAATTGCATTGGATTTCTTTCAACTAAAGCGATTGAAAAAGAAATTCGAAAGGGAATTCTTCGCATAATTAAAATTAAAGGCTTTCAAATAGCAAGAACTTTTGAATTTATCACCCCGCAAGGATCAGTACATTCCGAATTATCCAAGCAATTTATTAAAATTGCTAGGATGCAAATAACCAAAAGTAATTAGCAATAACTAATTTGAATTTTGAATGCCAGCTTATACCGGTTAGGTTTAAACTCAATATTAGTAATTAAATAAAAGGTTAAGTTATGGCAGCAAATTCAAATGGAAGTAATTCTGAAACTGAATTCAAAAAATTTTCTTTAAAGAATATAACCACTCGTGAAGTCATTTTTATTGGCGCACTTATTTTTTGCCTAACTCCTTTAGCTTCACCGCCTATTGCATTAGCAGTTGGACTTGTGCTGGCACTTACGGTAGGTCATCCATATCTTCACTTAAATAATAAAGCTACAAAAATACTACTTCAAGCTTCAGTTGTCGGATTAGGTTTTGGTATGAATTTGGCGACGGTAATGAAAGTAGGAAAAGAAGGTATAATTTTTACCATAATATCGATTTTTGGGACTTTATTGCTGGGTTTTATTATTGGGAAATGGATGAGTATACATAAAAAAACATCTCATCTTATAGCTTCAGGTACAGCTATTTGCGGCGGGAGCGCAATAGCGGCAGTCGGTCCTATACTCAATGCCAGTTCTCAAGAAATGTCCGTGGCATTAGGTACAGTATTTATACTAAATTCGATAGCGCTTTTTATTTTCCCAGTAATAGGGCATTTGTTGAATCTTTCTCAAACTCAATTTGGATTCTGGGCTGGAATAGCAATTCACGATACAAGTTCTGTAGTTGGGGCTGCAGCTAAGTATGGAAAAGTTGCTTTGCAAACAGCTACCACAGTAAAACTAACTAGAGCCTTGTGGATAGTACCCGTGGCATTTTTAACTTCATTGCTTTTCAAAGAAAAATCAAAGAAAATCTCAATCCCTTATTTTATTTTTCTTTTTATAATTGCTTCTGTTGCAGGGACTTATATTTCTTCTGTAGCTGCAGTTTCGCCGATTCTAGTTAAAGCATCTACAATTGGTTTAACTGTTACATTATTTTTAATAGGTGCCGGACTATCCAAACAAGTCTTGAAATCAGTTGGAATTAAGCCCCTTATCCAAGGCGTTATATTATGGGTTATAATTTCAGTAAGTTCTCTTTTAGTAATAATTAAGCTGGTAAATTAATAACCTTGTGAATAGGATATCAAGGTTTTTACTATTTAGTAGATTATTAATTCAATTTTAATGTATCGTTCAAAAATGTTACTTTATTAGTGTCTTGAATTAATAAGGTGGCATTTCCGATATAAGACGTGCCTGCAGTATCACCTATGAAATTAAATGAAGAAACTATTGCATTAATTGTAGAACTTGTATAAGTGCCTGATATTGTTCCGCTAAATGAATAATTAATTTTTGATGAAGAATTATTCTGAACATAATATCCTGAACCAGTGCCTGCCAAATTTCCATTAGTCCCATTTATGTTTAGAACAACATTTATTGTGTCACTATTAATTCCTGCAGATATTAAAGACCATTTACCATTCAAAGAGGGAATTGTTGCAGTTGAAACCGGATTATTATTAAGGTTTTTGCAAGAAGGTAAGATTATCATAAAAACAAATAAAAGCAGAAAGGGGAAAAATTTCATTTAAAGCTCCTTAAACAGATAATTAATTATAGACAAATTATTTAAACATTAAATTACGAATAATTTAAGATTAGGAAAATTCAAAAGTAAATACTTATTATAATAAAAAGTCCAAAATTATTTTAAGAGAAATTTTGATATAATGTTTCAGAGCATTAAATATTATGCAGGTAATTAAATTTTTAGATAATGTCATTAATGAGATTTAGAAGTTCCTTTGCCAAGAAAGGTTTGGAAATATAATGAGTTAATCCTTTTGATAGGAAATTCTCTTTATCTCCCTTCATAGCATAAGCGGTCAGTGCTATAATCGGAATATTCTGATAGCTTGGAATCTTTTTTATTTCCTTTGCCGCATCAATTCCATTCATTCCGGGTCCCAGACCAATATCCATTAATATAAGTGAATATGAATTATTATTTGCAAGATTGATTGCCTCGGGTCCATTATCACATTTGTCAATGTAAAAATTTTTTTTCAATATTACCTCGACAAATTCCCTTGTAACATCATCATTATCAACGATAAGTATTTTTCTTTTCCCATTATTCAATTCATTAACCGAAGTTGAATTAGAGTTTTCCATACCTATTTTTACCTTTAAGTTTAATTAGCCATTTTGTACGTGGGATAAATAATCTAAAAACTTTTCCAATAAATAATTGCATTGTATGTAAATAACCTAAAAATCATGTCTTAATTTATTTTTTTAAACATTATAGTTATTTATTAGATTTCAAAATTCTAATTACACAAAAAATTGGATTAGAATTAATTACAAACTATTGAATTCATTATAGAAATCCAAGTATTTACACTTATGTAAAATAAAATAAAAAATATGTAATGTAAAGAAACTTTTGAAATGTAATTTTTCCTGCTTAGCAAATTAAAATTATTTTTTTACAATATACATCCTTCATTATCAATTCTCTTCAAACAATAAATTTTCGTTATTTAGATTGATATAATCAATGTCACAAATACTTTAGGGGTTCATAACGTAATTATGTAAAATTCAACCAGGTGTATAATAATGACCAATTATTCCGGAATTACGAGTTTGAATTGGTAAATTTTAATGATCTCATAAACTGGCATATCAATTGAATCTATTAAAGGAAAAAAAAAGAATATTATGGCACTACCAGATGAATCATTAGATAATATTAAACCTCAAGAGATTAAAGCTGTTGCTGAGAAATCATCGATAAATACAAAAATTTTAATTATAGGAATACCTGTATTTATTATTCAGCTTATAGTCATTTATTTTATTACAGCAAATATTTTAGTAAAAAAAATTGAAAGTAATACTTTGCCTGCTAGTAATGTGAAAGCTGCTCCGGTTAATAATGTAAAACCTGCAGTCGATTTGGGCAAATTTATTTATAATCTTGATGATATTATAATTAATCCTGCAGATACGGATGGTAAACGATTATTGCTTGTCTCAATTGGATTTGATGTACCGAAAGTGGAAATCGAAAATGATTTGAAAACACGTGATGCTATGTTAAAGGACGTTATTATATCTACTTTATCAAGTAAGAGTATTGATCAACTTGATAATTCAGCATACCGGGATACTTTAAAAATGGAAATTTCAAGCAAATTAAAAAAGATGATTCCTGAAGACGCAATCAACAATATTTATTTTAGTAAATATATCCTTCAATAATTATGGCTGAAGTACTATCTCAACAAGAAATTGACTTACTGCTAAATAAAGTAAAAAGCGGTGAAGAGCAGAATGCACCTCAAAATAATGATAAAGAAGCCATGCTCTTTGATTTTCGATTACCAAATCGAATTTCTAAGAATCAGCTAAGGACTATAAGAAATATTAACGAAAATTTTGCTGAAGGTTTTGCATCATTTCTTGTGTCAAAATTACAATGCATAGTTAATCTGGAAGTAACCTCAATCGATCAAATTTATTATTCAGAATATATACTCTCAGTATCGAATCCGGCATGTCTTTATACATTTGAAATTAGGAATACGGATATAAAAGGTATTTTAGAATTAAATTCGGATTTCGCATTCGTGCTTGTTGACCGGCTTTTAGGCGGAAACGGCACAGGTACGAAGCAATCTTCAGTTATTACACCAATAGAGCAAAAGGTGCTGCTCCAAATAGCTGAAAGAATAATGATTGACCTAAGAAAAGCCTGGCAAACTGTTGATAATTATGACTTTAGGATTGAAAGATTTGAATCTGATATCGATTTTGCGCAAATAACTTCACAAAGTGAATCTGTATTGTTAATTACTTTTGAAGTTATTATCGGTGAAAAGAATTATATGATGAATCTTTGTTTTGCTACTTTTGCATTTGACAAGATTCTTTCGAAATTGACTTCGCAGAACTTATCTTCAGTCAGACATACAAAATATGCAGGCACTACTTCAAGTGAAATCCTTACCAGCCATCTTTACAAAACTTTACTTCCGATTTCAGTTGAATTTGGAAATGCAAAAATTTCAATGAAGCAGTTGTTTGATTTAGAAAAAGGAGATATCATTAAACTTGAAACTCAAATTGGCGATGAACAAATTATTAAAGTCGGTACTAAACCATTGTTTCTTGGGCGTAATGGAACACTTAACGGTAAAAAAGCGGTTAAGATTACTTCAAAATATGAAAATGAAAATAAATTAGAATAGGTACTAATATGGACAATACTAAAGAAAATGATAATCCAATGAATAATGATCAGGATAACAATGAATCTTTATCTTCTGATAATAATAATGGAAATGGGAAAGTCTTAGCTGGAATTGCAGACTTTGAAGAATTTGAGGAATCAAGAGTTAAAGGCGCTGCAAATGATAAATTAAATTTTTTAAAGGACCTCCAGCTGAATGTCTATATAGAATTAGGCAGAACTCAAATGCAAATTAAGGAAATATTAGAATTAGAAAGAGGATATGTAATAGAGCTTGATAAGCTTGCAAGTGAGCCTGTTGATATATATGTAAATAATAAAAAAATTGCCGAAGGAGAAGTCGTTGTAATTGATAAACATTTTGGTATTAGAATCACTAACTTAAATGAAGCCTCTGATAGGCTCAAAGGACTATATTGATGAGTCTTTTTGATATTATAAAAACACTTATTCCTCTATTCCTAATTGTGGCTCTAATGTACGGAGTCTTGGTATTCGTTAAAAAATATGGCATTAAGATTAATGGCAACAAATCAGGTTCAGTTCATATAAACATAATAAGTTCTCAAATGATTATGCCAAAAAAATATATTTCTGTCGTTAAGGTTGAAGATAAATTATTAGTGCTCGGAGTCAGTGAGCAATCTATAACACTATTAAAAGAATTGAACCAGCCGGAAGATCTCCCAAAACCGAACGCAGCCATTAACGAAAAATTGAATTTTTTAGATTCTTTAAAAAAGAACCTCGGATTGAAATGAAATATCGAATAATTATTTTTTTATTTTTAATTGTTTTAGTAAGCCCCGCTTTAATTCATGCTCAACAGGCATCTACCGTACCTTTTCCAAAGATTGGGTTTAACATTGGCACATCAAGTAAACCCGGAGATGTATCTGTAACCTTACAAATATTATTGCTCCTAACGGTATTATCTCTAGCACCTTCAATTATGATTATGACAACCTCATATCTTAGAATAATCATAGTGTTTAATTTCCTTAAATCTGCTTTAGGTACTCCGCAAATGCCTCCCAGCCAGCTAATAGCGGGAATCTCTTTGTTTTTGACTTTTTTTGTCATGGCTCCTACATGGAATAAAGTAAATATTGAAGCACTAAAGCCGTTTATGGACGGAAAAATTTCTGCCGAGCAAGCTTATGACTCAGGCATCGGACCAATAAGAGATTTTATGTTTCATAACGTCAGAAATGAAGATCTGGAGCTATTTATAAGCCTGGCTAATCTTAAACAGCCCAATGATAGGAAGGATTTACCGACTTATGTTGTAATTCCTGCTTTCGTTATAAGTGAATTAAGGGCTGGTTTTATAATTGGTTTTTTCCTTTTTATACCGTTTATGATGGTAGATATGATAATTGCAAGCATATTAATGTCTATGGGCATGATGATGCTTCCGCCTACTCTTATATCGCTGCCATTTAAAATATTATTATTCATTCTAGTCGATGGCTGGCATTTAATCATCGGCTCAGTAGTAAGGAGTTTTTCGGCATGACAGAAGAATTAATCGTAGAATTAATGAAGGAAGTTTTCTATACTACTTTCTTAATATTGCTCCCAATTCTTGGTGTTTCGCTAGTAGTCGGAATAACAATATCAATATTCCAGGCAGCGACATCAATTCAAGAAATGACGTTAACTTTTGTGCCAAAAATCTTTGCAACAGTTATAACTATTATTTTTTTAATGCCATGGATGTTAGATAAAATTATGTCATTTACAACAAAAATGCTTACAATGTTTATTACGGTATTAAAATGATTAATATCCCAACGACAGATTTTATCATTGTCTTATTAATATTTTTGAGGATAACTTCTGCTTTTTTTTCCGCACCTATTTACAGTCATAATTCAATTCCTATAATGGGAAAAATTTTCTTGGCATTAATCATATCATATATCATCTTTCTTACAATGGACAAATCCAAAGTTGTAATTGAGACGAGTTTAGGATGGCTCTTTACTACAAGTTTAGTTGAGATTGTTACGGGTCTAATAATAGGCTTTACAATTAATTTTATTTTTCACGCAATAAGTTATGCCGGCTCTCTAATTGGATTTGATATGGGTTTATCTATTTCACAATCTCTTAACCCTATTGATGGTTTTGCAAGTAATGTTATTGGTGATATCCTATCAGTATCAGCAATGCTTCTCTTTATTTTGATAAATGGTCACCATTATGTAATTAGCGGATTGGCTTATTCTTTCAAAATAGTTCCGTTGGGAAAACCAGCTATTACTGTTACAGTCTATCATTTATTAGTTGACTATTCAGCCGGAGTTTTCCTTATAGCCGTAAAAATTGCCTCGCCATTTATTGTCTCATATTTTCTAATATACATAGCTGAGGGAATAATGGCAAGAATAATTCCTCAAATGCAAATATTTTTTGTATCCCAGCCCTTGATCCTTGGTATAGGATTTTTATTACTTGTTTCACTGGCTCCGATTTATTTTTATGTTATTAAGTCTTTATTATTTGGATATGAGAATAATCTTGCAACATTAATTAAGGCAATGGCTCAATAAATGGCTGAAACAGAAGGTCAAGAAAAAACCGAACAAGCCTCCGGTAAAAGACTAGATGAAAGTCGAGGCAAAGGTAAAGTAGCAAAAAGCACAGAAATAAATTCCTTTGCTATTTTCTCAAGCGGGTTACTAATGGTATACCTGACGCAGCAATTTATTGGACGCAGAATTTCCGAATTAACTATCGGGACATTTAATTCGCTTGATATTCAAAATTTGACAAAAGATTCATTTGTTAAATTTTCGACGGAAACCTTAATCAATTTTCTTATGATTGTTGCTCCAATATTAGGAGTCCTTTTTGTTATAGCTCTTGTAACAGGAATTGCTCAAGTCGGGTTTAGAATAAGTTTAAAAGCTCTAACTCCAAATATTGAGAAATTCAATCCATTTACCGGATTAAAAAAAGTTCTAATTTCTTCACGTTCTCTCATTGAAGTCGTAAAATCATTAATAAAATTAGTAATCGTTGGCGGATTTACATATTCAATTATCTCAAAATTCATTCTTAGTTCACAAATGTTAGTGCAGCTCTCAATAAAAGAAATTGTTTCATTTATGGTAAGTGCCGCATATGATCTCTTATGGAAAGTATCTTTAGTTTATGTATTAATTGCTGCAGTTGATTTCATCTATCAAAAATTTAAGTTTAAAAAAGAAATGATGATGACCAAGCAAGAAGTAAAAGAAGAAACAAAGCAAACTGATGGTGATCCTCAAATAAAATCAAGAATTAAACGCATGCAATTTCAAGCTGCAAAAAACAGGATGATGAGCAATGTGCCAAAAGCTGATGTTGTAATTACTAATCCTACTCATTATGCTATAGCTTTAAAATATGATATGACTAAAAGTGTAGCGCCGAAAGTTGTTGCAAAAGGTGTTGATGAATTGGCACAGAGAATTAAAAAAGTAGCAATTGAAAATAATGTCCCGCTGCATGAGGATAGGGAATTAGCAAGGGCATTGTACAGAGTTTGTGATATTGGTGATGAAATTCCGGCTTCTCTTTTTAAAGCCGTAGCTCAAGTTTTAGCTTATATTTTCCAACTTAAGAATAAGAAGAAAAGAAAGCAAATCATTTAATGAAGTTTATTGGAAAAAATACTGATATTATTCTGGCTTTTGCGCTGGTATTTATGTTAGGTCTAATGCTAGTCCCATTGCCGCCTTCTTTACTGGATTTTTTCTTGGCATTAAACATTACTTTTTCAATTCTGATTTTGATTGTCTCATTATATATCCAATCTCCGTTAGACATTTCGATTTTCCCCGGGTTATTATTAGTATTAACTCTTTTTAGACTTTCTTTAAATATTAGTTCAGCTAGATTAATTCTTCTAGATGGATATGCAGGGAAAGTTATTGATACTTTTGGCGCTTTTGTTGTTGGCGGAAATTATGTTGTCGGATTTATCATCTTTATTATTCTTGTTGTAATTCAATTCATAGTAATAATAAAAGGTTCCGGCAGAATTTCCGAAGTGGCTGCTAGATTCACTCTAGATGCAATGCCGGGCAAGCAAATGGCAATAGATGCAGATTTAAATACCGGTTTAATTAATGAAGCAGAAGCAAAACAAAGACGAGAGACAATAAGCAGGGAAGCTGAATTTTATGGAGCAATGGACGGCGCTAGCAAATTTGTTAAAGGAGATGCTATAGCTGCCTTACTAATAAATGGAATAAATATAATAGGCGGATTTATTATTGGTGTTGCATCTAAAGGCATGTCTTTTACGGATGCAATTCATAACTATACTATCTTGACAATAGGAGATGGTCTCGTATCGCAAATTCCCGCACTTTTAATTGCTACATCTGCAGGATTGGTAGTTACAAGAAGTGCTGCAGGAACAGCATTAGACATACAGATGAAGAAGCAATTATTATCTAATCCAAGAGTATTAGGTATTGTTGCCGGTGCTGTCGGATTTTTTGCTTTTATTCCCGGAATGCCGGCTCTTCCTTTTATTATATTAAGCACTTTAATCGGGACAGGGGCATATTTTACAAACAAGAGTAAAAATCAACCTGAAAATTCAGGAGAAACACAGGTAGTCGAGACTGAGCCAGACGAAGAAAAAGTTGAGCAATATCTTCAAGTCGATCCTGTAGAAATAGAAATTGGCTATGGCTTAATAAGTTTAGTTGATGAAAAACAGGGAGGAAATTTATTCCAGAAAATATCATCTACAAGAAAATATATTGCATTAGAATACGGTGTTTTAATTCCGCCTGTGCGCGTTAGAGACAACCTTCAACTTGAACCGAATGAATATATTATCAAAATAAAAGGCAATATTGTAGCATCATACGAAATTTATACTGACAGATTTTTAGCTATGAATCCCGGAAATATCACTGAGCCGTTAAGCGGAATTCCGACAAAAGATCCTGCTTTTAATCTTTCAGGTTTTTGGGTGGCTAGAGATGAGAAAGACAAAGCCGAACTTTTAGAATACACAGTCGTTGACAGCATTTCTGTACTTTCTACTCATTTACAAGAGACACTAAAGAAAAATTTTGATAAGATTTTAACTCGACAAGCTGTAAAGCAGCTTTTAGAGAATTTGAAAAAAGAATATCCTGCAGTAATAGAAGATATTAATTCTGATGCTTTATCACTCGGTACAATCCAAAAAGTTCTTCAAAATTTGCTAAAAGAATTAATCCCTATAAAAGATTTAGTCCAAATTCTTGAAGCGCTTATTGACTATTCAAAAGTTACTAAGAATATAGATGTACTTACAGAATATGTGAGACATGCTATGGGAGAAACAATCGCTAATATTTATAAAGATAACAATGGGATCATTCATGCAGTAGCTCTTGGTGAGGGACTTGAATCATTTATAACCAAATCTTTACAAAATCAAAAAGATGCTATTCAGACTTTAGGATTAAACCCGGTTGTTCTGCGTGAGTTGAACAATACTATCCATAATTACGTTGAGAAATTTAAAATTCTCGGTTATATTCCAATCATTATTACCTCAGCAACTATAAGACCTTATTTTTATCGGCTTATAAATGCTAGTTTTCTTGATGTAGTTGTTCTGTCTTATTCAGAACTTCCTTCCCATATCGAAATAGAGTTTATTGATAAATTAGAGGTCATAAATGCAAATTAAGAAATTCTTGGGATCAACTTTAAAGCAAGCGACTACCGAGATGAAAAATGAATTGGGCGGTGATGCAGTGATATTGGGGACCAAAGTAATTGCAGGAGAAGGCAGGTACGGTGGTACAAAAATGTTTGAAATTACTGCAGGAATCGACGAAGAATTAATCGAACATGAAGAAAATACTGTTAATAATTATGAAACAAGAAATGAAAATTTTGCAGATGAATTAAAAAAATTATCAAATAAAGTATATTTAAATGATAAAGAAGTGAAGACATCTGCTAATAAAATTACTAAAAAAAGGGGTGCTGACTTATCACATCAGAATGTAAGGAGTAATATTGACAATGAATTAAAAGAAATTGTCGATACTCTTTTCCACCGTGATGTTCAGAAGTCAGTAGTTACATCAATAATCGGTCAGTTAAAAAAGAATAGAGAATTTTTAGATATATCTAATTTAGATAATTATATCTTATCTAGTATATCTTCTATGATACCTACTTATAATTTTGAAGTGAATAAAAAGAAAAAGCCGAAGAAAGTTGCAATAGTCGGTCCGACTGGAGTTGGTAAATCAACCTTTATAGCAAAATTAGCCGTTATTTCAAAGATTCTTCATAAATTAGATGTAGGTTTAATATCTATTGATACATACAGATTAGGAGCCTTAGATCAGTTAAGGATTTTCTCTGAGGTCAGTAATATTGAGATGCTGGTTGCTTATGAGCCATCGGATATGCCCGGATTGATTAATACATTTCGAAACAAAGATGTTGTTTTTATTGATACTGCCGGTCGGAGTCAAAAGAATATAGAGCATCTTAAAGCGAATAAAAAATTTCTCGATGCGTGCCAAATAGATGAGACATATTTAGCTTTAAGCACTACAAGCACCATGAAAAATCTCTTTGATGTAGCTGAAAAATTTAAATTGTTTAATTATAATTCTTTTATTTTTACAAAAATTGATGAGGCAGTGACATACGGGAATATATTAAATATTGTATCAAATTTTAATATACCGGTTTCATTCTTGACAAATGGACAAGTTATACCGGATGATATAATATCGGCAGACCCGGAATTTATTTCAAAAATGATTTATACTGGTAAAATAAACTAATGTTCGGGCAAGCAGAAAGAGTATTAGAATTAGAACGGCTTAGTAACACTAATAATAGCGAAAAGTCTTCAAAGATTATTGCATTTACCTCAGGAAAGGGCGGAACCGGTAAAACATTTGTATCATTAAATATAGCATTTGCTTTATCAAAAGAAAATAAGAAAATATTATTTGTCGATTTAGATCCCAATCTTTCAAATGCTAATATTTTACTAAATGTTGTAGCAACAAAAACACTTTATAATTTTTTTACTGGCAGAAATTTATTAGCTGAACAAATTACAGAATATGAACCGAATTTACATTTTATTTTCGGAGATTCAGGAAAGCTTGACTATCCTAAGACAAAACCGGAATTATTAAAAAATTTCTTTCATCAGTTAAGATTATTACAAAATAAATATGATATTGTAATATTAGATACTGGTTCCGGCGCTAGTGAAGATGAAATCGGTATTTTATTGAATGCTGACCATAATATTATAATAACAACTCCGGAACCTACTGCCGTCATGGATGCTTATGTAATTATTAAACTTTTAAGCAGCCGAAAATCTACCGGTTCCAAAATGTTGATTATAAATAAATGCAATGAAAAAAAAGAAAGTGTAGCAACATTCAATAATCTTTCAATGGCAGCCAAACATTTTCTGAAAGAGAAATTGAATTTACTCGGAGAAATTGATTATGATGCTGCCGTAAGCAGATCAATTTTAACACAAGAATTATTTTATAAAAAATATTCACGTTCTTCAGTCGGCATTCAAATTTCTAAAATATCAAAGAGCCTTTATGAAATCGTTCAAATGGCTAATAATAACCAGACCACTAAAAAAATATCTTAAAAATCACCCCTTTTCTTCTCAAATCAGCATAAAATAAAAATAATCTGAAATCATCTTGATGGTATAGAATTTGACTTTTTATTCTAAAAAGATACAAATGTTATGAACAAAATAATCTTACAATTCGGACTATTGGTATTTGCACTTTCAATAATATTTTTTAGCTGGCTAGGAATGTCAATTACTAATTTGTTAATCAAATCATTTGTTGTCTTTATTGCTACAACGGTAATGCTTAGCATAGTCACAATGGTATTCGTCAAAGCAATTAATAAGACGTCTTTTGATAAGAAAAATGAAAAATCTAATAATATAAACAGGAAGTAATTCTTATGAATACAACATCCCTGTGGCAGGAATTTAAATCCAATCCTACTGACAACCTTAAGAAAAAGATTGTCATGAACTATATAAAATTAGTTCATTATGTGATACATAATTCAAAATTCATAAATTTAGAAATTCTTGATGATAGGGACTATTTTCAATTTGGGGTGGAAGGCTTAAGTGAAGCAATAGATCGTTTTGATCCGGAATACGGAACAAAGTTTGAAACTTATGCAATCCAAAGAATAAGAGGAAAGATTATAGATGAATTAAGAAAACTTCAAATTAAACCTAGACCGACTAATGCTCTTTCAGATTCAAAGAATTTATATTCAAATTTATCTCTTACTAGTTCAGTAGATGACGATGATAATTTGCTTTTGTATGAAGTAGTTAAAAGTGATGCTGAAATTCCTGACGAATCAGCTGAAAAAAATCAAATTAAAGAAATTCTTGTTGAAGCGATAAAAAAATTAGAAGAGCGCGACAGAATGATTATAACTTTATATTATTATGAAGACCTAAATTATAAGGAAATAGCCCAGGTTTTAAATATTACAGTTTCCAGGGTATCACAAGTTCATACCAGAATAATCGAATTACTAAAAAGTAAACTGGCTTATATAAATGAATAATGAAAACCTAGAAAATAGTAACGAAAAAAAAACTTATATAAGATTATTATCGAGCATTAGAAATCTTCCCTCTATTCCAATGGTAATGTTTGAGGTTTCGAAACTTCTTAATAATCCAAATACCAGTGCTTCGGAGCTAGGGAAAATGATAGGTAAAGATCAAGGTTTAGTTGCAAAAATTTTAACGGTTGCTAATTCTCCCTTATATGGATTACCCAGAAGAGTGTCTACAATTGAATTTGCTATTGTAATCCTCGGATTTGAACATATCAAAAATATTGTAATAGCACTTTCAATGGTTGAAGCTTTCAAAAAGGATGGATTGAAAAATTGGGATAGCAAGACATATTGGAATCATTCAATTCTTACTGCTTCAATTGCAAAAAAAATAGCCGATGATTTGTATTTCCCTAAATCGGGAGAAGCTTTCACCGCAGGTTTATTGCATGATCTTGGCATTTCTATTATTCAAAGATACTTTAATAAGGAATTTAATCTCATTAATGAGCTAGTTGACAGTCAGCAGATGAGATATCTAAAAGCAGAAGAGCAAATATTAGGGCTTACACATCAGGAAATAGGTAAGTTTCTAATCAGCAGGTGGAATCTTCCTGCATCGCTAGGCGATGTAATCTGCAATCATCATCATCCCTCGCAATCGGAAGAAAATCAGATTATGGCTTCCATAATACATTTAGCTGATTATATGACACAATATCTTAATGCAGGCGGGTTCTATTGGGACGAAAATGTAGAGCTGGATAATAATATTGTACAAATTTTGAATTTCGGTAACGAAGCAAATCTTATTAAATATATTGATAGTTATAGTGACTTATTAAAAAATCAAATTGAAACATTAATATTCTGATGGAAAATATATGATAACATTCCCAATATCCGAGCAAAAAAAGAGAGAAAGAACCGAGTTAGTTTTAAGGAATATTTACAATCTTCCACCTATTCCAAATGCTATTAAAGAAGCACTCGAAGTTCTTGATCAGCCTTCATTAAATAGTCATAATCTTTCAAGAATAATCTCTAAAGACCTGGGACTAGTAACAAAAATACTTACAATTGCCAATTCTCCTCTTTATGGGCTTCAGAGGAAAGTTACAACGATTGATTTTGCAATACTTGTTCTCGGATATAGTGAATTAAGAAATATTATTTCAGTTCTGGCTATAGTTGAGGCATTTAAGAATAAGACGGATCAATATTTAAACCAAAAGGAATTTTGGCTGCATTCATATTTAACTGGCACAGCTTCAAAAAGATTAGCTGAAGATTTGGATTTTCCAAATAGCGGCGAAGCATTCATAGGAGGATTCTTACATGATTTTGGATTTTCAATAATGCACAGATTTTTCCATGCAGAATTTATTGAAGTATATAATTTAGTAAACCAAAAAGGAATTAGTTTTATACAAGCAGAAACTGAAATTCTGGGAATAAATCATCAGGAAATCGGACATTATTTAACTGAAAAATGGAATTTTCCCGAAACTTTATGTGAGGCTATATTATTTCATCATAACCCCAACGAATCAAAGGACAGTAAATTATTGTCAAGTATTATTCATTTTGCAGAATATATGACGAAAAAATTGGAAATTGGGAACTCTTATTGGGATAAAGAAATCCAACTTTCTGATTCAGAAATTGGAATTCTAAGATTACACGATATCGATCAAGCTGAGAATCTAATTAATAATTACAAAGCATTGTTTGTTGAACAAGCTGAATCTGTAAGGTATTTAAGTTGAGAGTAATTAAACAAAATACTCTAAGTTATGAGGCTTTTCATAAGTCTTTACCGAATATGACTAAAAGCGGCACTTCGGGAAGATCATTAAAGCTTATTCATTATAACCCTGCTTTTGAAAAAAAGATAACGACTAATGAATATCAAAAATATCTTAAATCCATAGTTCAATTTGCAGAAAAAATACTTTTATTTGATGAACCCCAGCCCATAATAGAAGAATACAAAGTACTTCTTAAAAATAACTGTAACTTTAAAGAGGTGGATGTTTTATTGTTTAATCCGGGCAATAAGTCTCTGAAGGGATTTCATAATATAATATCAACATTATCCAAAAGTATTTTTACGAAACCCGCAACTTTTGAAATACTTTCAGAGACATTTGCTTCAAAAAAAATTAGGGCTTTAATAGACAGAGCAATAATTGGCAATCAATTGGAGAAGATATTTTGCTATTTAATCCCTGCATTTTCTCAGTCAAAGGAAAAGATTTTAATTTCATTGTCAACTTTATCTCCAGAAATTAAAGAAAACTCAATAGAAATCCTTTTTGCTCAAGCAGCTTTACAGCATATGTTAGGAAGGCTAGACATAATCTCTAAAGGGAAGGAACTTATTTCAACATATAAAGAACTGCAATTATATCAATCAAAACTATCCAATGATTATAAATTAAGTGCTGTCGGTGAATTAACGACCGGAATTGTAGATGAAATTTTGTCTCCGCTTCAGGTAATTATTAGTTACACAGAATTCTTCAAGAAAGAAATTACCGGTGATGAGGATATTGCGGAAACCATTGAACGTCAAGTTGAAAAAGTTAAAGAGGTTGTTAATAGACTAATAGAATTTACAAATATTGATGATACAAAATCAAAACTACAATCTTGCGATTTGAATAAGCTTGCTGCAAAATTTTATAATATGGTTATTTCCTCGTTAAAGAACTATAGCTATGAGTGTATACTCGATTTAGATGAAAAAATCCCTACTTTGCTAATAAATGCAAATGATCTGAATCAAATATTCACCAATTTATTCTCATTCCTCTTTAATAAAGGCAATAATCTTGCAGGACTTATTATACAGACTCGATATCAATCCGGAAACATTGTCCTAAGATTTCTGTCGACTGAAGACATCAATGAATTAGAAGAGAATGAGCAAAAATCTCAGAAATTCTTAAATCTTAAGGTCGTTAAAAATTTAGTCGATAAATATCAAGGAGAAATCAGCCTTGAATCAAATATTGACACCGGAACAATCTTACAAATTTCATTTCCATTAAAAAGGAATATTGGTGAATGAAAAAATTAATTTTATTAGTCTTATTAACAATAAATTTCCCTTGCATTTTTAGCAGCAGTCTTGTCCTCATTCTG
>JAJYOQ010000005.1 GCA_021796135.1 Bacteroidota bacterium | reverse complement strand
AACTACAAATAAAATATCTGAAGATTCAGCGATAATGTATTCAGAAGTTTATAGTAAGTCTATGGAGGGGGCACATATTCCGGCTATGGCTCTTTCTCTCATATTGGCAAGTCTTGGAATATTAATTGCGTTTGTATTTTATCAATGGAAGAAAGTAGATGTTGATAAAATGGCAAATACTATAAAACCACTATATAATCTTTCATATAACAAATGGTACTTTGACGAAATTTATGACGCTACTTTTGTAGCTGGGACATTACTTTTAAGTAAATTTTTAGCTTGGTTTGACTTGACTATTATTGATGGTATAGTAAACGGTGCAGCAACAGTAACACGAGTAGTTTCCAATTGGAGCGGCAAATTTGATAATGTAGTTGTTGACGGGTTGGTAAATGCAACAGCTTATATCAGCGGCTTTATCGGTCTTATTTTCCGAAGATTCCAGACCGGTAAAGTGCAGACTTATATTGTTCTGGTTATTTTTTCTTTAGTAATTCTTTTATACATTTTTAAGTAAAATTAGTTTGAAATTTTAGGTAAACAACATGACTTACTTTCCCATATTATCGTTTATAACATTTTTGCCTGTTGTCGGAATGATTTTGATACTATTCATTCCCAAAACTCAGGATACAATAATCAAGAGCGTAACCTTAGTTATTACCGGTATGCAGGTATTAGCCGCTCTTTTTATTCTTCACTATTATAATTATAGCCTGGGAGGTATAAACGATCCAAATTCTTTCCAGTTTATAGAAAAATTCACTTGGATTGACATTAGTGGATTTTCATGGATAGGTAGAATTAAAATTGATTATTTCCTTGGTCTTGACGGAGTAAGCGTACCTTTGGTATTGCTAACTGCAATAGTAACTTTTATTGCAACACTTTCTTCTTGGACCATCAATAAACAAGTCAAAGGATATTTCGCCTTATTTCTTCTTCTTGACACCGGAATGATGGGAGTATTTGTTGCTCTTGACTTTTTCTTATTCTATATTTTTTGGGAATTGATGCTCCTTCCAATGTACTTTTTAATCGGCATCTGGGGCGGACCACGCAGAGAATATGCAGCAATTAAGTTTTTCTTGTATACATTATTCGGAAGTGTTTTTATTCTCCTAGTTATGATTGGTCTATACTTTAGCTCGACAGAGACTATGGCAGACGGGACAAAGATATTCACATTTAACATGTTATCGATGATGAACCCTCATAACTTTACGCAATTCGGTATACTATCGCCGCTCAATCCAAATAATCTGAGGTTTATCGCTTATATATTTTTGTTTATAGGTTTCGCAATAAAAATACCAATGTTTCCATTCCACACTTGGCTTCCGGACGCACATGTGGAAGCCCCAACAGCAATAAGCGTAATACTTGCAGGTGTTCTGCTTAAAATGGGAACCTACGGAATTTTGAGGATCTGCTTCCCTATTTTCCCTGAAATTACTCAGCAACTTGTATGGTATATTGCACTTTTCGGAATGATTAATATTATATACGGAGCTCTTTGCGCCATGGCTCAGAAGGATTTCAAGAAATTAATTGCTTATTCTTCGGTATCACACATGGGTTTTGTTTTACTTGGATTAGCATCATTAAATTCACTCGGAATTTCTGGAGCAATATTTCAGATGTTCAATCACGGTACAATCACAGCAATGCTCTTCCTAAGCGTAGGTGTTATATATGATAGAGCACATACACGAGAAATTGATGCATTTGGAGGACTCGCAACTCAAATGCCAATATACTCGGGATTTGTGACATTAGCATTTTTTGCTGCAATCGGGTTACCTGGATTAAGCGGATTTGTTTCTGAATCTTTCATTTTCTTAGGTTCATTTGGTTTTGGTTTAATAAGAGTATTAGCAGTTATCTCAACACTTGGAATTTTATTAGGTGCAGGTTACATGCTTTGGACTTTTCAAAGAGTATATCTTGGATCCTTAAAAGATAAATGGTCTTCGTTAACAGATTTAACTTTTAGAGAATATGCTATGTTCATTCCTTTAACTTTAATCATAATTTTTCTGGGGGTTTACCCGTCCGCAATGTTAAATTTGATGAATAGTTCAGTAAACTCAATGGTTAAATTTATGGCAGATGCAAAAGTTATGTATAGTTCTTTAGCAAGATTCTAATTTTTATTAACAATTTTTTAGAAATACAGTGAATACAATCAGTCTTAGTTTTTTGGCAGATAGTCTAAAACTTATTAAACCGGAAATTGCATTAGCGATTACACTTGTAGCTCTTGTCCTTGTCGATCTAATAATGCATAAGGATAAAAGATTTATCCCGTATGTTTTTATCGCCGGACTAATTGTTGTTTTTTTCTTAATAATTGATCAATATTCCGCTCATTCATTTGCATTTATGTCGAGACCAAATATAGGAATGATGGTAATCGACCCTTTCGGTAATTTTTTTAAGCTACTAATAGTATTTTCAACAATTATTGTAATTCTATTTTCAGTTTTATCGAATGAAATAAAAGATGGTATAGATAGACAGGGAGAATATTATGTATTAATTGCGGGCATGATTCTCGGAATGTTTATTATAATATCATCTGCCGATTTAATTTTAATATATGTAGGGCTTGAATTATTATCATTGCCTTCATATGTATTAGCCGGTTTTAACAAGAATACTATTCGGAATAGTGAAGCATCTTTAAAGTATGTTATTTTCGGCGGAGTTTCATCAGGGATAATGCTTTTTGGAATTTCAATTTTTTATGGATTAACCGGAAGCACTAATCTTTATGAGATTAATTCCCTAATGCAAGCGGCTCAGGCTCACGGACTTACTTTTATTTTAGCCACAATAATGATATTTGTCGGTATGGGATTTAAGATATCTGCAGCTCCATTTCATTTTTGGACTCCCGATGTATATGAAGGTTCCCCTATTCCAATCACCGCCTATCTATCAATTGCAAGTAAAGCAGCGGGATTTGCTTTGTTAATACGTTTTATTAAAGTGACATTTATACAATCAGTCGATCCAGACGGTTTTTGGCATTTAATTAATGCAGTTGATTGGAAGACATTGTTAATAATTATTTCCATTCTGACAATGACTCTTGGAAATTTTACAGCTCTTTGGCAAAACAACATGAAGAGATTATTAGCATATTCAAGCATTGCACATGCCGGATATTTACTTTTGGGCTTAACTGTTCTTTCGAATGAAGGTACAGTAGCAATTATTGTTTATTTTATTGTATATGGTCTAATGAACCTGGGGGCGTTTCTTGTAGTTATGTTGATAGCAAATAAAATAGGCAGTGAAGAAATCGATGATTATAACGGACTTGGATCAAAAGCTCCATTCCTAAGTGTTTCATTAGCTATCTTTTTAGTTTCATTAACCGGTCTTCCTCCCACAGCAGGTTTTATTGGTAAGTTATATATTTTTTTAGCACTAGTTGACGCTAAAATGATAGCGGTTGCAGTAATCGCCCTATTAAATACCGTTGTGTCGTTATATTATTATGTAAGAGTATTGAAGCATGTCTTTTTAAATGAACCCGTCAAAAATGTTCCTGAATTTTCCACTTCTATAGTTTCTATTGTTTTTGTAACTATTATGGTAGTACCAGTTTTAATTTTAGGAGTTTACTTCACCCCGATTGTTAATCTTGCAAAGAGTTCTATCGCTTTAATGGGATTTTAATTCGCTATATTTTTTTATTATAGAACGAATTTTAATATTACTTATGGAGGTATAATGGGGAATGCCCTATCTTCGAAACTCAATCAATATCTCAAACATTAATAAATCAACTTCTCTTAATTATAAATCCAAAAAAGAATAAAGTTTAATCAAAACATTAAATTTAATTAAGGATATTCATTTCAGTTAATCAATAGGTAAATACTTTATTAATTATTTTTACAAGTAATTTCAAGGTTGTTAAAATGAAAAATCTTACTTTTCTTTTTTTAATTCTGGTTCAATCTCTATTTTTAGTTTCGTGCTCGTCTGAATCTTATGTTGATCTAAATGCATTAAAGAATGAGTTAGGGTTAACACATTTTCCGCAAGGACAAAACTTCCCGAATTCAGATGCTCTTGTTTTGAGCGAATCTCATGATGTACATGTAATAATTGACGAGAATTATGATTTAGAAACTGTTGAGAATGTTAGTAAGATAACAAAGTTATTTAAGAATATTGAGGATTATGCTTCAGTCGAAATTCCAGTTTATGCCGGCGAAAGAATCACTAATTTAATTGCCAGGACAATAAATCCTGACGGAACAATAATCGAGTTAAAAAAAAATGACTTTCATACCATAACCGGATCAGATAATGGAGAAGTTTTTTATTCAGATGAAAAACGAATAAAATTCACTTTCCCTGCTATTCAAAAGAATTCTATCATTGAGTACGATTATTCTAAAGAAGAGGAGTATCCTTTTGTGATGGATACTTGGAATATCCAAGGAGGCATTCCAAAACTTGAAAATAATTATCAATTAACAGCACCAACGCTTCTATTAGCACCTAAAGAAAAAGGAGGTGCCGGGTGGAGCTGGAGATACTGTACTTATAATACTATTTTAGATGATCCAAAATCATATTCAAACCTTAATCCTTCCAGCAATACAAGAGATGAGAGCGTCACTTTCACCTGGCTGAAAAAGAACATACCTGCATTTGAACCAGAGCCAATGATGCCCCCTTATTCTGATTATCTGCAATATGTAAAGTTTGCCCCTTCAAACTGGAAAAGCTGGAATGATATTTCTAACTGGTATTATAATAAATTGTTTCTTCCTCAATTTATCATTACCGACGATATTAAGAATGAAGCTCAAAGCTTGACAAAAGATTGCCATACTACAGAAGATAAAATAAGAATTCTTTATAATTATATACAGACGATAAGGTATATTGCAATTGAGCTAGGAAGAGGAGGAATTATTCCTAATAAACCTGATATAATCTTTAGGAGAAAATATGGCGATTGCAAAGATAAGTCCATTTTACTACTTAGTCTATTAAAAAGTATAGATATAAAAGCTAATCCAGTTTTGGTACTTACTTCTGATGAGGGTAAAATAGATCCAAATTTTCCTTCATGGAACTTTAACCACATGATAGTGAAAGCAACGGTTAATGGAAAGGATTATTGGATGGATCCTACAGTGGAACATTGTCGATTAGGTGAACTCCCCTATCAATGTCAAGACAATAATGTTCTTTTATTAAATGATGACGGCACATCTGAAATTGAGACTACTCCCCCTTCCACAAGCAATGATAATGAAAAACTAATTACAGAAAAGGTAGATGTCAAAGATGGGAATACTGCAAAATTTGATATTTCTATCGTTTATAAAGGAGAATTTAATTTATCATATAGATCCTTTTTTACTGACAGATCTAAAGATGACATGATAAAATATTGCCAATCTTTAGTTGCACAAGATTATTTAAACGCTAAAGTAATTAAATATTCATTAGAAAATCTTGATTCAATCAACTCTGATTTAATCTTACATTTTGACATCTTAGTCCCCAATATAATTTCTAGGCAAGGCAGCTTAGCATTTTTAAACGTAGACCCTTCTTTATTTTCTGAGAATTTTGATTGGCTAGCCAGAGATAAAAGGAAGTATGATATTGAATTTAGTTTTCCTTATACAATACAAAAAAATATATCAGTTATTCTTCCTAAACAATATTTTAAGATTAATGAACTTCCATCTGATTTTTCTGAAAATGAAGATGGTATTGATATTAATCGAAGCTGTAAAGCTACAAGCAGTGACAATTTCAATATTTTGGAATCATTTGTTATTAGTACGAAAGATATTAAATCCAAAGATTATTCTGACATCAAAAACATATTCGATAATGTCAAAGAAGAACTGAATAAAAAGATAATTCTATCCGCTAACTAAAATATTTATAGATATAGAGGGATACAATTCGGAGTAATAATTAGTGATTTTTTTACATTAGCAAAGCCATAATTGCTTTTTGCACATGCAGCCTATTTTCTGCTTCATCAAAGATTACCGAGTTAGGTGAATCGGCAATTTCATTTACAACTTCATCACCTCTATGAGCAGGCAGACAATGCATAAAAAGATAATCATCTTTTGCGTTCATTACTAAATTTTTATTAATCTGATAAGCTTTAAAAATCTCTTTTCTTTTTTGGGATTCACTTTCCTGCCCCATGCTAGCCCAAACATCGGTATAAACAACATCTGCATTCTTTACTGCTTCGATTGGATCAATAAGGATTTCAACTTTGCTATTGAATTTTTTTGCATTTCCCAAAGCTTCCTCAACTATCATTTTATTTGGCTGAAATCCTTTAGGAGAGGCAACCGAAATATCCATTCCTACTTTTGAGCAACCATGTAAAAGACTATGCGCCATATTATTACCGTCACCGATATAAGCGAGTTTAAGTCCTTTTAATTTTTTCTTCTTCTCGAGTATGGTAAATAAGTCTGCCATTACCTGGCATGGATGCATCAAATCAGTAAGTCCGTTAATAACAGGAATAGAAGCGTATTTTGCAAGGTCAAGAACATCCTGATGTTCGAATGTTCTAATCATAATTCCGTTAAGGAACCTAGAGAGAACTTTAGCTGTATCAGAAATATTTTCACTTTTCTTTAATTGAAGATCATTCTGGTTAAAGAACATTCCTATTCCGCCGAGTTGGTAAATTCCTACTTCGAATGAGATTCTAGTACGTGTAGAAGGTTTAGAAAAAATCATTCCGAGAGTTTTGCCATCCAATAATCGATGTGAGATTCCATTTTTTAGCTTATTTTTTAAGGATTCGCTAAGATCAAATATTTGGAAGAATTCATCTTCTGAGAAATCATTTAATGATAAGAAACTTTTTCCGTGCAGATTTGAAGCCATAAAAACCTTTATAAAAGTTGAATGATAATATATGTCCTGCATTTAATGCAGGACATTAAATAATCCGAGTATAAAATTAAATAAATCTCTTCTCTTTTAAAATATTTTTAATATTTTTTGAGCCTATTTCTTCTAAATCATATTGAACCCGAACATGGGGTTTGTTGATTTTAAGAATGCGACCGAGGTCAATTGGGGTACCAATCACGACAGTATCACAATCAGTCTGATTAATAGTTTCTTCGAGATCTTTAATTTGCTGGTCACTGTAACCCATAGCAGGAAGCAGTTTTCCAATCTTAGGATATTTCTTATACGTATCTGTAATAGAGTTAACAGTATACGGCCGCGGGTCGATTATTTCCGATGCTCCATGTTTAATTGCTGCAATCATACCGGCACCGTACTCCATTTCACCATGCGTAAGGGTTGGACCGTCTTCAACAACTAAAACTCTTTTGCCTTTAATTAAGTCAGGTCGATCAAGAGACACAGGTGAATTTGCTTCAATAATTTGAGCAGATGAGTTGACATTCTTAATATTATTTTTAACAATTTTAACATTTTCCGGATTTGCTGAATCCATCTTATTTATAACAACAACATCCGCAATTCGCAAAGAAGTATTTCCAGGATAATAGTTCATTTCATGTCCGGGGCGATGAGGATCGACAACTGTAAAAGTCAGATCTGATTTATAAAAAGGCAGGTCGTTATTTCCGCCATCCCATATTATAATATCAGCTTCTTTTTCGGCTTCAGCAAGAATAGCCGCATAGTCAACTCCAGCATAAATAATACTACCCATAGCAATATGAGGTTCGTACTCTTCCATTTCTTCAATTGTGCAATGATATTTTTTAAGGTCTTCAATTGAGCCATACCTTTGGACTTTTTGTTTTACCAAATCGCCGTAAGGCATTGGATGACGAATCGAAACAACCTTTTTGCCTGCTTCTCTTAAAATTTGGACAATTTTTCTGGAAGTCTGAGACTTACCGCAGCCCGTTCTAACAGCAATTATTGAAATAACCGGTTTATTACTTTTAATCATTGTTTCATCGCCACCTAATAATCTGAATGAAACACCTGCGGCATTGACAATAGAAGCTTTTGTCATTACATAATTAAAAGTAACATCTGAATAAGAAAATACGACTTCATGAACCTTTAAATCTTTAATAAGTTCAGGGAGTTGTTTTTCATCAAATATTTTAATGCCTGAAGGATATAGTTTACCGGCTAATTGATGTGGGTAATTTCTGCCATCTATATTCGGAATTTGTGCAGCAGTAAAGGCAACAACGTTATACTCTTCATTGTCGCGAAAGCAAACGTTAAAATTATGGAAGTCGCGGCCGGCTGCGCCCATAATTAATAAATTTTTAGGTATCATAAGATCCCCGATCTATTGTTTAGAATTATTTATTTATTAAATAATACCAAATTTTGTCCGGTATTATTAGCGTAAAAATAACTATAAACCAGATAAAAATCTTCGAAAAAGATTATTCAACCGTGACGCTTTTTGCCAAATTTCTGGGTTGGTCAACATTTAATCCCTTCTTGACAGCTATATGATAAGCCAGAAGCTGCAGGGGTATTACAGTAAGGAGCGGCATTAAGATTCTAATAGTATCAGGAATTTTTATCGTATAATCAACCAGCTTGTCGATTTCATTATCGCATTGACTAGCGACAGCAATGATTTTCCCCCTTCTAGCTTTAACTTCCTGAATATTACTTATAATTTTATCATATGTAGAATCCTTTGGTGCTATGAAAACTGCCGGCATATTTTCGTCGATTAAAGCAATAGGACCATGTTTCATTTCAGCGGCAGGATAGCCTTCAGCATGTATATAAGAAATTTCCTTTAACTTTAAGGCGCCCTCCAAAGCGACCGGGAAATTATATCCCCGACCGAGATACAAAAAATTTTTTGCATCTTTAAAGACCTCAGCAATTTTTTCAATTTGATCATTTAGTTTTAGTATTTCAGCAATTTTATCAGGGATTTTGGAAAGTTCATCTGCAATTGACTTGCCGTCAACAATGCTCATATTTTTCTTTCGAGCGATAAGAAGCGTAATTAAAGAAAGGACAACCAATTGAGAGGTAAAAGCTTTCGTTGAAGCAACTCCTATTTCCGGACCGGCATGAGTATAAACACCTGCATTACTTTCACGTGCAATAGAGCTTCCTACAACATTACAAATTCCCAATGCAAGCGCACCTCGCATTTTTGATTCTTTTAATGAAGCAAGAGTATCTGCAGTTTCTCCGCTTTGGGAGATAAAAAATATGGTATCTCCTTTATTAATAATAGGATTTCTATATCTAAATTCAGACGCATATTCAACTTCCGTAGGTATTCGTGTAAATTGTTCAAGCATATATTTGCCCACAAGTCCAGCATGCCATGATGTGCCGCAAGCTGAAATAATAATCCGATTTGAAGATGACAGAGCTTCAGCAACATTTTCAAGACCTCCAAGTTTAGAGGTTCCTTCATCAAAAAGTATTCTTCCGCGCATTGAATTTCGGACAGACTCCGGCTGTTCCATTATTTCCTTTAGCATAAAATGGGAATAACCCCCTTTATCAATTTCATCAAGGGTCATTGTAATTTCATGAATTTCTTTTTCAATATCTTTATCAAGAATAGTTTTGGCAGAAAAGCGATCTTTAAAAACCTGGATAATATCTCCATCTTCAAGGTAGACTATTTGTTTTGTATGAGCTAAAATTGCCGATACATCAGAAGCTACGAAATTTTCATTTTCTCCAATCCCTAACACTAGGGGTGATCCTTTTCTAGCAGCAATTATTTTATCAGGTTCCTTTTCATATATAACTGCAATACCGTATGTACCTTCAACTTCATTCAAGGATAACTGAACAGATTTAAAAAGGGAATTTCCTTTCTTTAAGAAGCTATCGATTAAATGCGGTAATACCTCTGAATCAGTTTGAGTTATAAATTCATAACCTAATTTTTGCAGTCCCTTCTTTAAAGTTTGATAATTTTCAATTATACCATTATGAATGACATATAGATTTTTCTCAGAATTAAAATGAGGGTGGGCATTCAATTCATTTGGTACACCATGAGTCGCCCATCTAGTATGACCTATACCCAAATTAGAAGACAAGTGCAGACTTTCTAATTTATCTTCGAGAAGTGATACCTTGCCTTTGTTTTTAACAACTTCGCTATTATGATCAAATATCATAGCAATTCCTGCTGAGTCGTAGCCACGATATTCAAGTCGCTTAAGTCCATTAACTAAAATAGGTACACAATTTTTATCCCCTATGTAACCGACAATTCCACACATTTTAACTCCACATTAATATTGATTTTTCTGAAATATAATAGATTGGATCGAATAGCGCAATTATTTCACTTTAGCCATCTTTTGGATTACTGTTTTAGCAATTCCATTAATCTTAGTTATAAATTTATAAAAATATACCCCATTTGCAAGTAGGTCTCCATCTTCATCTCTTCCATCCCAATATATTTTATTAAAGCCTATTTGCAGTTCGGAGGGAGGAACAATAATTGACTTTATTAATCTACCGGCAACAGTAAATATTTTAATTGTAAATTCATCCGGGACATTGACACCAGTTAATTGAAATGTAAAAGTAGTATAATCTTTGAAAGGGTTAGGGAAATTAAAAACATTGATAACATCGCCCTGGTTATAAGTGTAGAATTCTAATGATTTAGCAGTTGAATCAGAATAATTGCCTGATGGATCTTTAGCTAAATAAGAAATTGTATGTTTACCGTCAGAAAGGTTTGGATTCCAGCTAACTATAGCTTTAGAATCGGGATATGGCGAAGTAGAAAACTTTACTGAGGGAGAGTTAAAGTTAAAATTGTTATTATCAAATGAAATTAAAAAGCTTGATGTATCAATTGGCAATGCTCCATTATCCTTTAAAGTGAATATAACTTTGGGTTTAGCTGAAACAATATCTCCATTAAGAATTTCTTTACCGTCGAAAGTCACAGTAAATGCAGGTTTTGTAGAATCTCTTATTACATAGAAATTATTGAATGCATTATTATTGAAGGTATAATATTCTGCTCCGGGAATTTTAACTTGAGCTAATACCTTGTTCGAACCAACAAGGCTTTTGGAATTAATCGGCGAAATGATCTCAATGCTGCTATCAGCAGGAATAGAAACGGTAGAAAAATAAAAAGGATCATTTGAAGAATTAAGGAATAATTTAATTGATGCAGAATCTGCACTGGATAAACCAATATTATGAATATTAAACTTTATATTTATAGGTAAACCTTGAAGTAAAGAATCGGGTAGAATCTGAATATCATTATTAACAATAGAAATATCCGGCAGCGGGATGTAATCTAAGGAAACAGTTTTTAATTTTAAGGGTGTTACAGAGGCAAAGGAAGAATCCCAAAAATTAAAACTTAATTTCAGGGATTGATATTTCACCGGGTCTATTCCCGAAATATTAAATGAGTTAGGTAAATTAGCATTCAAAGTATCGTACTGGTCAGTAGCTGTATTTTTCCCTAAAAGTAAAACTTTAAATGAAGCTTGAGAATGATTATTAGATACAATATAATTTAGACTATTCCATTTTTTTGCAGGACCTACATCATTAGTACTGACATACCCATTGGCATCAAGATATTTTCCTTTAAAAACGGCAATTTTCTGAATTGAATAATTATTATGAAATACTGAAGCGTAAACCAGATTATTCACAGCATCATAACACCAAGTATAATAACCTTGAAAAGGCTGATAAGTAATCCAATCTGATTCAAATACTCCATCACTTAATCTGATTCTTCGCATCGAACCATCATTAAAATTTTCATATGGGTAAATATAATTATCAGCAACAAAGAAACCTGAAAAACCTTGGTAGCTAGTGCCTGTAAGCTGCATATCATTTTTGACTAGCTGCCAATTTTTAGCAGGGTTAAAAGTTCGCAATATATAATGGTTATTCCCAAGGCTATCATTTGTAGTAATATTGTAAACGTAGTTACTATCAGCTGTTAAGTAAAAGAATCCATTTTCAACTTTTGCATCACTTGAATTTAGCATTCCCGCATTTAAGAAAACTCTTAAAGTATCACCTGTATTTTTGTCAACTCTCAATAGTGTATGCGGGTCACCGGTAGCTACATACAAATATCCGTCAGAATAACAGAAGATTGAGTTTTTTATTGGTGCAAAGAAATTTGGAATGCTACCATAAAATTTGCCAATTATTGTACCGTTTTGTCCAGTACCTATTTTATAAATTTTAGAGCAACCTTGAACATTATTATTTATAGCATAATACCAGATGCTTCCATAATAAAAATAAGTACCATCTGTAGTAATAGCAGTCATGCTTGTAGTATCAAGAACGGGTGATGAAATACTTATATTCTCAATAAAAGAGTTATTATCCGGCTTAGGGGGTAAATAATTTGTATTCAGGACTAAACCGGAATCTGAGGGATTCATATTGTAAGATTGATATAAGTTTAACTCTTTACCTGAATAAAAATATTCATTTTGTTTAATTCCGGATAGAAAAAAAGTCCTCGTATTACTCCAATTACTTGAATCTACTCCGTTATATATCCTGGACCGCCAAAAATAAACTCCATTACTAAGAGCAGGCGAACGCCAATTTACAACTGCATTTATAGGAGTCAAGGGACCTGAGGTAATCTGAGAGGCAAAATTAATTGAAGTATCAATTTCAATTAAATATTTTAGAGAATTTGAAATATAATAACCCAAATCTGCTATTCTGAAATCAACAAAATTATTTTGCGAAGAAAACCCATCTACCGGATAAATAATGTTTGGATTATCTAAATTATAAATTACAAATGAAGAAGAAGTTGTGTTATCAGATAGATCCAATTCCGGGATAGATTTTTTTTCATTGACCTTTAGGCTGATTGTATAATTACCAGCTTTATGCGGAATCCATGTAAAATAAGTTGAATCTGCAATCCCGAAACTTGGCAATTTTACGCTAGGCAGCTCATAAGAAGTATCTACAGATTGGATAAATAATTGCACATAAACTGAATCACCAGGGAAATTTACACCAAGGTTATGGATTACAGTTTTCACATTTATAGTATCATTAACCACCCCATTGGATTTTTCAAAAGAAATATCCGAAGAATTAACAACGAAATCAGGTTTATCAGGAATATCCAGTTTAAAAACCGGGTCACCGAGATAAGTCAACAATGCTATTTGACTAATATTATATCCAATTGCAGGCAGAGTATTTTTTGCAAATTGGAAAACTTTTCCGGAAATAAAATTTCGTTTATTAAATATTTGACTGAATATTTGATCATCGATATATGAGCCAATATTCCAGTATGTCAATCCTACATTCCCAAAAAATCCAATGCTCCCCTTGCCTTCTGCTTTATTAAACTGCTCTCCAAAGACGTCAAGATTATCAAAATCTGCCGTATAACAAGTAACACTTAAAATGAGCGGGAGCTTCCCTCCATTATTTAGCATGGAAATATCATCATTTAAGAAAGTGAGGTCCCACTGGTAACCTCCTCCATGCCCATAATAATTTACTAAAGCAGCACCTTGATTGATAGCATTTCGAATTTCCGGTCCGCTCCCCTGGTATTGTAAATATTCGGGTTGATCGGGATAAGTCATAATTTCTGTTGAATTTATTCCATTCGGTGTTAAGTAGGAATCCTTTAACTGCATGCTAGCTTCATTAAGACCGAAAGAAATTTCATCTTGCAGACTCAGTCCTGAAGAAACCAGTAAGACATTTTGTTTCCATGCTTTTGTATTATCCTGAGGATAATTCATTAATTTATTAACAAGTATATTTCCTTCACTAACAGATTCGCAAGATAATCTGCCAATAGCCAGGTCAGGATGGATACTATCGCTCAGAACTGCTGCGATAAGATTATCGCTTATACTTTCGCCAAGTGTATAAGAATAAAAAGGAATTGAAGGAACGAAACTTGGCCTGCTAGCAGATAATAAATGGCGGTAATCATGGCTCATATCTCCGAGTAGAACTACATAAGCCGGTGACGGTTTTTGCCAATTTTGGAAAGCATAACCTACAAAATCCCTCAAAGAATTAGGATCTAATAATCCGTTAGAGAACTCATTATATATTTGGTTAACGTATACAATTTTAATTCTGGGGTTAACAATTGATGTGTCGGGAAAATTTGACTGTCTAAAACTGGCAAGTTGTTCCGCGACAGATTTGAAATCAGGATGCGCAATTATTATATAATCTGCTCCATTTGAAGTACTCCTTAAGTCGGACTTAACACAATCGGTAATTGAATCAGGAGTTAAGAAATAATCATAGCCTACACAGAAGTAATCTCTTGAAGAAAAGACTGAGTCAACAAACATAATTGAATTGTACTGGTCTTTAGGAATATAGACATTTTTAATTAATTCACCAGTTTGCGGAATAAAGATTTTTAATGAATCCCTAAGCCAACGCCAAATCCAAAATTTAATTTGACCATTTATATTAGGCGGATTGGAAAATTCGAAATGATTTGTATCTGCTCTATTGTCCTTCCAATATCCTAATTCAAACCAATTAATAGCAATTTCATCGCTATTAATTACAGGGCAAGCATCTCCAGTAACTTTTACCTGTAAGAGATTTCCTGTTGGGTAAATATGTATGCTATCGTTAGAAACTTTAATTGTTTTATTAAAGACTATATTATTTTGACCATCCCACCTGATGTTGCCAATTGGCTGGTCTGTCAAGGAAATATATGCATTATGATCATAAGTGCAAGTATTATTAACTGTCAAGCCCTGCAGTCCTACTTTGACATTAACATGAGTTGAATCAGGGTCCATTTCAGGCAAAGCATCGAAGCGTCCTTCAAAGTCATGCAGCGAGCTTCCATTATTTCCATATGCATTATCCCAAAACCAGAAATCTCTTTTATCATCTCCGGCATATCCTAAGTTTTCAAAAAGCGAATCTTTTTCAAAGTGTAAAATTTCATAACTTGTCTGGTAAGTATAATCCCATTTTTTAGGATAACCATCTTTTTCAGTATAACGGAGTCCGCTTGAATCAGCTTGGACGGAAAAGAAATAAACGTTATCATTATTATAAATATTCAAATTGCAATAAGGAGTAGGTTTTGGCGGATAACCAACAAATTCGAAATAATCTCCTGAATCAAAAATACCGTTATTATTAGAATCAGTAATTAAAATCGGGACCTGGCTTCCTTCGTTAATCAGTTCCAGCTTATTAAGCGGAACCTGATTCAATAATATTCCGGAAGATACTAATTGATCATAACTTATTCTGTAAACACCCTTTTGCTTCAAATAAATTTCATAATAATTTTTATTAGGATTATACCAATAGTTTTGAGAAGATATATTTTGAATAGATTTCGTTTTTAAGTATCCAATCCAAGTCAGTGCTTCTTTTTTATTAGCAATATTATTATTTATAAACTCTAAAGTCTTTGGATCATTTATTTTCTGAATTGACATTCCTGCTGAGTTTACAGGCATACCGAATAATACTTCAACTATTATCTTATTGTTCCTGATTAATTCCCGGGAGACAGGATTAAACTGGAATGGAGACGTATTTAGAATAATAGTCCTTAAATATCGAAAAGTATAATCATCAATAATGTTAGCAGCGGAGGCCGGGAATAATGCATTTGTCCCATACACTTTTCTATCGAGATTATTTAAGCTTATTATTTTTACAATAGAAGTATCTTCCGGTGTGGGCAGAATAAACTTATTAGGATATATTATTTGATCAACGGAGATTATTTTAACCTGCGGTACCGCATTAATAGGGACACCAAGATTAATATAATAAGCCGGGAGCCAGGGTTCACCTGTTTTTCGTAAAGGGAAACTTTTCCCTACGATATATTGAAAAGTTTTCCCTTGTAAAACTGTATCCGTAATCTTATAACTATTATTAAAGTCGAATTCGATTTTAATATGATCATTTGTCGATTCCAGGATATGGAATTGCTGAGAATAATTTAGACTACAATAAAATAATATAAAAAGAAATCCAATTTTAATAAATTTTAGAGGCATGATAGTTTTTTTGGGTCGATAAACTCAAAATTATGGCAATATTAATATTTTAATTTGGAATAATTTATAGATTTAAGTTAAATCAGTTTAGCATTAAATTTTTCTTTATTTTTTAAGATAATTTCATCCATCCCTGATAATTCTTCTGAAACTACAGAGGGTTGAGAGGGTTTAAAAACAGGGATATAAAACTTAAACAAACTAATCCACTCATCTTTTGTCGCAAACGGACTCATTGCAGAGAAATCATTAACCATAGATCTAATACTTTCTTCGTTATACATCGAGAATATTTTTGACTTGAATATCTTTTGGTGAGAAGTTTTAATGACTCCTTCTTCAGCAGTCAAAATTTCTTCAAATAACTTTTCTCCTTCTCGAATGCCTGTATATTCAATTTTTATATCTTCATCAGGTACAAGATTATTAAGACGAATTAAATCACGAACCAAGTCGATAATTTTGACGGGTTCGCCCATATCAAGTATAAACACATCTCCATTCAGACCAGTAGCTCCGGCTTGCAAAACCAAAGAAACTGCTTCGGGAATTGTCATAAAATATCTTTTCATTTCCGGATGAGTAACTGTAATCGGTCCGCCATTCTTTAATTGGTCAATAAAGATAGGTATTACACTTCCGCGGCTGCCAATGACATTACCGAATCTAACGGCTAAATATTTTGAATTAGATTGAGGGGACATTCCCGTAACTATATATTCTGCTATTCTTTTTGAAGCGCCCATAATACTTGTGGGGTTTACTGCTTTATCGGTAGAAATTAAGATAAAATTATCGACCCCGAAGTTTTTAGAAGTTTCAACTAGGTTATAGGTACCTAGTATATTAACCCTTACGGCTTCTTCAGGATATTTTTCCATAACAGGAACATGTTTGTAAGCAGCAGCATGGAATACAATTTCCGGATTAAACTCTTCGAATACCTTTTCAACTCTTGAAAGATCAGATATATCACAAAGATACATTTTAATTTTATTTTTATTATAAATTCTACTAATCTGTAATTCAAGATCTGCTAAATCGCTCTCATTGATATCGAGAATACCGATTTTACGAGGTTCATAATAAGAAATTTGTCTAACTATCTCGGCACCTATAGAACCAGCAGCTCCAGTAATTAGAACCTTTTTGTTCTTTATGGAATTACCGATAATCTGAGTATCGATTGAAACTGCTTGTCTACCAATCAAATCGCTTACATCAATATCTCTAATATCATTTATAGTAACTTTAACTGAATTGGATATATCATTGATAGTAGAAATTACTTTAACATCATTTACTCCATTTTCTTTGGCGATATTTAAAATTTTTCTATGAAATTTTCTGTCTGCCGAAAGTATAGATATTAAAATGGTATCAATTTTTTGTTCTCTAATAATTTTTGAAAGGTTTTTCGTAGAACCTAGTACCTTTATTCCAAATAAGAAAATATTAAATTTCTCTGGGTTGTCATCAATAAAGCCAATAATCAAAAATCGACGTTCCTTACTACGTAAAATTTCCCTAGCTATTTGTTCTCCGCTATTTCCGGCTCCAATTATAATGGTACGCTTCAATTCAGATTTGAGATATTGCTGTCTAAAGACTTCCAGAAACATTCTTTTAGTAATTTTAATTCCTGCTGAGAAAAGGAATGTCAGAATTAGATCAACAATTAAAACACTTTTGGGGAATTGATAAAAAACCGCGAAGTTAAAACCATATATAATAATAAATAAAATAGATGAGCTTATAAGTGATGCCTTTACAATTTTATCTAGGTCAAAAATAGAAACATAGTTCCAAGATATATCGTATAAATTAAAGAGTGCGAAAATAGTAATTTTGACTAACAAAAAGATTGACAAAATTTCAGCAAAGTCATTATTAAAGTAAGAATTATAATTAAATTCAGACCGAATGTAAATCGAAAGAATCAAAGCTAAGGAGAAAGCGAATAAGTCAAAGAATAAAAATGAAGCTTTTCTTATAGGGAAAACTCTGAAGATTTTATTTATTTGCATGATATTAACCCGCATGCGGTTTTAAATATAATTTTTAGATCTGTTTGGAGATTCATTTCTGCCAGGTATTTTTTACATAGGGATATTTTTTTAGGTAATATTTCATTAATGTAGAATTTCTCTGTTTCAGGTTTATCGTCTAACATTAAAGACTCATTAATGAATTCAAGCGATGCAAAGTCAGTAATCCCCGGTTTAATTGTTAATATCTCGGAATATTCCTTCGAATAATGAATTGCAAATTTCTTTAGTTCCGGTCGCGGCCCTATTAAACTCATATCACCTAAAAGGACATTTACTAATTGAGGTATTTCATCAATTTTAAATCGTCTTAATATTTTTCCTACATAAGTTACTCTTTTATCGTTATTTAATGAAAGACCCGGTCCAATTTTGTCGGCATTTCTAACCATAGTCCTAAATTTGATGATCTTAAACTGACTCCATCCTAATCCAATTCTTTCTTGTAGATAGAAAACGGGATAACCAGAGTCAATGATAATGCAAATAGAAATAAAGATTAATGGTATTAAAAGAATTGAAAGCACAATCAAGGAAATAATTATATCAAAGATTCTCTTTATTATTAAATACATTTTTTCAACAATTTTACTTACGAAATTTTTTTGTTAAATAATTAACTGCATTTATTACCCGATCAACTTGATTATCGGATAAATCCGGATAAATAGGTAAAGTAATTATACGAGGATAAATATATTCTGAGATAGGAAATCTTTTCTCTTTTAATTTAAACTTATCACGATAATAAGGATGACGATATAATGGTATAAAATGAACGCTAGTGCCTATTCCCATTATTTTCAGCTCTTCCATAAATTGAGACCTATTTATTTTGAGATTTTCAATATCCAGCAAGATCGGATATAAATGATGAGCAGAAGTTCTATCATCTTTAATAACCTGAAATTGGACTAAATTATTCGATAAGAAACCTTCATTATAACGGTTAAAAATTTTTTTTCTCTTTTCATTCATCCAATCAAGCTTTTTCAATTGGGCAAGAGCAAGAGAAGCTTGAATGTCGTTAAAATTATATTTAAATCCCGGAGCAACGACCTCATAAAACCAGGAACCTTCCTTCGAGTATCTAGCCCAGGAATCATTATTAATTCCGTGAAGACGCATAATCAATGATCTATTGGCAATTTCTTCATCATTTGTACAAATCATTCCACCCTCGCCTGCAGCCAGAGTTTTCGTTACATAAAAGCTAAAACAAGTTGCATCACCAATAGTGCCGATTTTTCTATTTTTATATGTTGCAGGCAATGCATGAGCAGCATCTTCTATTACTTTTAGTTTATTGGCATTTGCAATTTCAATGATTTCATCCATATCACATGGATTTCCGCCATAATGAACCGGAATAATGGCTTTAGTTTTTTTAGTTATTGCTTTTGCAATTTCATCCGGATCTATATTAAAAGAATCTTTTTGAACATCTACTATAATAGGTTTAGCACCAAAATAGCATGCAATCTCTGCAGTAGCCGTAAAAGTAATAGAAGGGACTATAATTTCATCATTCTTTTTAATTCCAATCGCATCAAGTACCAAATGGGCAGCTGCAGTCCAAGAAGAGGAAGATATTGAAAATTTTGCCCCAACATAGCTATTAAACTCTTTTTCGAATCGAATCACTTTTGGGCCCATTGTCCACCAACCAGATTTTACAGTATCAACAACTTCATTTATTTCATCATCGGTTATAACTGGTTTATGGTATGGGATGTAATCAATCATAAAGGTATTTTATTCATTTTCTATTTAAGAAACTCTCTAAAAGTGATGTTCAATTACATTTTATAATAAACAAATATAATGCCGGAATATTGAATTTTGTCATAATTATGTCATAATAGTAAATTATAATTATATAAAATAATCCAATAAATTTGATCAAAAAACAAGATGTTGAAGGAAGAAAATTGGGGTTTCCTTGGACGGTTAATTTTTAGACAGCTAAAGCAATAAAAAAAGTGAGAAAGTACATAATTTGTTCTCAATTCCGGTAATTTAATATTGTATTAATCAAATTATCTTCTCTTTTATGAAAATATTTGTATAATATTTTATACGGCTACAATGAATTCTAATAAATAGTGTGAAATTAGAATTTTATTCCCAAAGAAATTGTATTCGCGGTTCCTAAACCTAATTCATAAGGAGAAAATGCATAGTCAAAAGTCAGCCCCCCCCAATAAATACCGAATCCGCCAGAGAAATTTTTTGAAATATAATTTGATTGGTATCCACCCCTAAGAGCAATTAAATTATCATAAATCACTTCTCCTCCAACATTAAAATGTGCATCATTTGTAGGAGTATATTTTAAGAATTCTGCTGCTAAATTGATTGATAACTTGCTTGACGGCAAATCAAAGTTATACATAGGGCCAAACCTAATCTCCGTCGGCAGGACAGTACTTTGATTACTAAGTTTATTCATTGAGCCAAGATTTCGAATTACGGCAACAGCGCTGAGACCTTGTATAGGGCTATGATAATTAACACCAAAATCAAGCCCGTACCCCATAGATTCATTGATATACAGACCTTCATAAAGATATTTAATCGTAGCACCAACAGAAATATTTTTGCTTACATAAAAACCAGTTGATAGACTACTGAAGAAATACTCAGCATTAAAAGTGGTAAGCGGATTAACCGTAGCTTGAGTTCGTACTTGAATGTCATTAATTGAGGTTACATCTATGCCCAAGGCAAAAGGAACGCCGAAAATATTAGTTTTTGCTCCCAGAAGTTCACTATTTACTCCTTGAATCCACTGATTATGCATCAACATAATTTGGTTTCCAGCAACGTCGCTTAGTTTTGCAGGGTTATAGAATAAAGAAGTGACATCATTTGAAGCAGCAGATCCGGCATCACCCATCGCAATATTTCTCGCACCGAAACCAAGTTTAAGAAATGATAAACCGCTATTTCCGGCAGATTGCGCAAAGGCAGAAGCAGTTAAAATAATAAAAATAAAAAGAAACTTTTTCATAAATTTTCCTAGAACACTTTTCAGTTGCAACTTAAATCCCTATCTTAAATAGTTATACAAATTATTAAAAAGTAATACTCAGACCGACTATTTGTTCGTTACTGGGCGAGTATTGCTCGAAAGCAAAAGCATAATCGACCCCTGCAACAATATTACCAAATTTCTTAAAGTAAGAAAATCCGAATGAAGGTTTAGCCGGATAATCCGAATTGCTTAAATTAAATTGGTCAAAACCACATCGCAAATAAAATCCCGAATATATATTATACTCAACACCCCCGCGAATAATGTTGTAAGATCCCGGTCCGCCTTCATACTCTAATGAAGCAATAATACCAAGATCATGGTTATCATAGCTAACGCCAACTTTTTTTAATAGAGGAAAACTTTGTTGAGTTGTAGTTCCGTTTTGCTGATATAACGGAGTCGAGTCCCATTTGTATTTGCTATTTATATCAGTAAGCATAAAAGAAATATTCCATTGGTCATTTAGATGATAAAGAGCGCCTAAATCAATACCGAAACTTGAAGAAGATATTTGCTTATATAAATTATAATAATAAAATTTAAATGATATTCCGACTGATATTTTTTGAGAAAATCGATTTGCTAAAGCAAGAAAGAATTGATTTTCACTCGTAGAGAGATTGCCTGTCGGATTTCCCTGCCCATCTCTTCCATCAATATTATTTACGCCAGAGTTAATAATTCCGAGGCTTATACCGGCACTAGACCTGACAATTTTATTACCTGCAGAATCAGTAGTATGAAAATCGAATCTTCTTGTAAAATTTAAAAAATTCAGAGACCTGTCCAATGATAAGAAAGAATAAGAAGTTTGAAAAGAATTATCCTGCTGAAAGACTGTCAGGGCTGGATTATAGTAAGATACTAAATTTCCTTCAGTAACCGATGACATAGCATTCCCCATACCAATACCGCGAGCGCCAAAACCCATTCTGCTAAATTCACCAGGCATCGAACTAATAGGACTATACTTTGGTTGAGAAAATAAATTGAATGATATGATAAATATGATGAATATAATTTTTTTCACATTGCCCTCTTATTGAATCACCAAGATTTTACCAAAGGCCGGCTTATTTGAGCCTGCGTCAACTCTGTAAAAATAGACTCCATTTGGAACAACATTTCCGCTATCATCTTTGCCGTCCCAAGTATCCCGAGGAGCAGAATCATTTGAATAATTTCTCTCAGCATTTTCAATAACCGTTCTAATTATGTGCATACTAAAATTAAATATTCTAATAGTAACAGGAACTAATTGACCGTTTGTACTAAATTTGATTCTTAAATTATCAGTTTGCGGGTCAAATGGATTAGGGTAAGCATAAGTTTGTGATTGCAAAGCAACCGGTTGTGAAGCATAGAAAACTTTCCAACTTCCCTGCCACAGACCACTACCATTTTCATCAATTCTAGCAAGTCCATCGGCAGTACCTAGCCAAACGCTATTATTTTGAAAAGCAGAAGAATAAGATATGTTGGTTAAGATAGAAACTCCAGATGAAAGGTCAGTAATGGAAGTAGGAGTTACCCAATTATTCCCGTTATCGCTAGTCCTAAATGCTCCATCATCGGAAGGAGCAATTACTTCCCCACTATTTCTAAATGCAAAGTTATGAACTTTTTCTCCATTTAAGAATGTTTTCCAATTATTGCCTCCATCGCTAGACGAGCTAACTCCATAAAATTCAGTTGAACCGTCAGCTTGCCAAGTCGCACCCCAAACAGTAGAATCTGATTTGTTAAATCCCAGAGCAGTCACAAAATTTCCACTAATAGGATTATTTTCATTAGTATGAGTGAATTTCGTCCATGAAGGATATTGACTTCCGGCATCAGTTGATTTATTTATTCCGTCAGCAGTTCCTAGATAAATTGTAGTATCATTGACTGCAATAACTGAAAACACTCTATAGTTTAAATTATTTTCAGAGCAGAAGTTACCGGCAACTGGCTGCATGCAAAAGTCTAAAGTATCAGAAGGTGAAATTGAGTCAAGAAAATCCGGCGGAATGACCACCCTTTGCCAAGTTTTTCCCATATCTAAGCTTCTTCTTAATCCACCGGCGAATGAAGCAATCCAAATCGTTCCGGGGGTAAAAGCGATATCGTAAATTAAATTTTGTTCTGGGACAGTTACAGGCAATGCCCTTAATTTATTATTTCCATAAGCCACAATAGTGTCAGCTTGTTTATCAAGCGGTTGAGGAACTGATGTCCATGTTTTCCCATAGTCAGTGGTATATTTCAGACCTGTTCCTACAGAAACACTTTGCCCATTACTAATTTCTGATGTAGCGGTTGCTGCCCAAAAAATATTTTGATTATATCCAATAGCCGAGATGCTTTGACCGGCAAAAGCAGGGTTACTATCAAAGTTAGTCCATGTTACGCCTTTATCAGTAGATAAGCTAACGCCACTATCAGTTCCAAGCCAAACAGTGTCACCAACAATTATAATATCACTAATACTATTATTTGATGGCGTAGCGGATGATACTTTCCCCATAATTTTATCCTGCGGTAAAATATATGATTTAGGAGAAAATTGAGGAAAAGATTTTCCTATCAAAAGGAATATCAGTGACAAAATTATATTTATTTTAAATTTCATTCGATAACTATGTTGTGAATAATTTTATTACTTAGTTTACCGTTAAAACTTTTAGCCTGGAATTCAAACCTGTATGTGCCTTTGGTAACTCCAAATGGAGGTAAGATTATATATGACGAATAAATTCCGTCTCCGGCAACTTTATCGCCAAAAGTCCCATCGTCATGCAGCGGTATCGGGTTAGTCGAGGATGCCTGACCGTTAGGCGGAATAAAGGAATTAAAAAATACAGATTCAACATCCCATAAGCCAATGCTATCCTGCACAAATACCGAAACGAAAAGTGTATCATTTACCTTACCTATTTTTGCAGTATCCGGGCAAACCAAGCTTGAGATAACAGGAGCCGGGCTATTTAGGCCATTATTGTAAGAAAATGAATTCATTGCGATAGTAGATGTATTGCCGTTATAATCAGTTAAATAATATTTTATTTGATAATTACCTGAAGGGAAATTTTGGCTCATCGGAAAATTTGTTGTATAAAACAAACCTTTAATAGCTAAGCTTGTATTTGGGACACCCAAAACATTCGTAAAATTTAGACTAACAGGAGAAGCGTTTACAGTAGAATTTCCCGGACCAAAGATATCACAGGAGACAGAATTCACATTTGTTGTATCCGATAAACCAATTGAAATTTGGATTGAAGAATCAGAGATAGAATAAGAAAAACTATTATCAGTCATTACAGATATCTTTTTAGCAACAGGCTCCGGCGGATCTATGACCGAATTAAAATTCTTTTGACATCCCCAAATTAAAAGAGACAGTAAAATTAAAATATATTTTTTCATTTCGTGAAATATTGAGTTATCCGGATAATTTCTCAAGGTAAAAAATTTTATGCTTAAATTCATTTTGGCAGCGCAATCATAAAAGGAGTAGGTGAAAAGGATATTATTAAAATGAAAAAACTAATATATCCGAGGAACTTTCTTTTAGTGTCAAGTTCTTCATCATCAGGGACATAAGGGTGTTTAAGTTTAATTACAAAGAAAAGTAAAAGTGCCCACAAAAGCCAGCCAGTCCATCCAATATAAAAATCGATATTTAATAATTCTTGTAATAAGCCCAAAAGTCCAAGAATTAAGAGGATAAAAAATGAAACAACAGCAATATTATAATGTTTATTACCTCCGAATATAGTATAGGCAATATGTCCACCGTCTAATTGACCGATAGGAATCATATTCATAGCAGTGACAAACAATCCGAACCAACCGACACACAAATATGGATAGTGATAGACTTCAGACATTGGAGGGAAAAATTTATTACCATGGATAAAAACAAATTTTAGAAAAGAGAATAAAAGAGTATTTCCGAATACTAATTCTATTCCATTCTTGCCATAATCCGGTGAAAAGAAATCAGGATGAATTTGCAACAAATAGTTAATATCAGGGACATGAGTAAATCCGTAGACCAATACTATTAAGCAGGCAATGAACCCTGCAATCGGACCTGCGGCACCGATATCAAACATAGCTTTTTTTGATTCAATAACCGATTTGGTTTTTATAACTGCTCCCATCGTTCCAAAATTAATAAAGACAAGAACCGGCGGGAATGGTATATAATAAGGTAATGTAGCTTTTACTTTATGGTATTTTGCTGCAAAATAATGTCCGAATTCATGGCTAGATATTATAAACATTATTGATATTGAATATGGTAATCCTTTCAGAATAAAAGAAAGCTGATACGGACCAGGCTGACCACTAATCCATTGTGCCCCGGCAATTGTACAGGTTATAAAAGTCAGGATGAATAAACCAATATGAAGGAGATAATTTTCATTTCCTGTAGTAGATTTATAAGGGCTACTATCGTTCTCATAAAAATCTTTTATTGAATTTTCCATTTATAAATCGAAATTAAATCCCAATGAAGAATAATTTTCATTAACATCATAAAACAAACCCTGAACGCTTTTTCCTGAGATATATGAAAAAGCTATGCTAAAACCTCTTCCATTATATTCCCCGAACTTAATACCGGCAGTAAATATATTATTGCCCGTATATTTTTCAATCTGATTAAGTTTAAAATCGTCAGCTAGAAAAGGAGTTATGCCCTTAGAAAAATAATTTTTGGAATAATAGTCAAAGCCGAGCTCATAAATTCCTTTTCCGATAGTATCCGGAATACGATGGAATAAATATGTAAAGCCGCCATAAAATCTTAAAGAGTTAATAGTATAAAACGGCAATATTTCGATGAATTCCCTGCTATAAACAAACGGAACTCTTCCGTTCCGCCAAACCAGATTTTGGCCATCATAGCTTCCATCAACTAAATGAGCACTGATATGGCTTAAACGGGCTCGAAATCCATATTCGACATTGTTCAGAACAATTTTATAACCGGAATTAAGTCCGAAGAAATAGTCGATAGTTTCAACGGGAAAACGAAAATTATTTTCGCTTCTTAGTCTGGTATAAGTAAATACATCAGACCCAAAGGATAGAGTTGAATTGCCATTTTGAATTTGATAGACATCCGCAGAAAGACCTGCATTAAGCCGAATTTTTTCTTCACCAAACAAATAAGAAAAGCCGTTGCGAGCTTCGAGGATATTCGCCGTAAACGGTTTAATATTTAATTTTGCCGGGAACCATGTCTCAACATCCTGGCTTAAAATTATCTTTGAAAAGATAAAAACAGAAAATAGTATAAAGAGGTATTTTTTCATTTACAATTTTTCCGATTTGAAATTAATTTTTTTGATTTTTTGCTTGACCAGTTTATGGTATCCATACTTAAATTTTGAAGTAAGACTTACAAAAGCATAATAATTAGTAGGAAAAGCAAAAGATGGTTCAAAGTAGCAGTTTACAGTGCATCCCTGGCAAAAGTCAAACCGACCTTCCATTTTTTTATAATATTTTAATTTTTCAGTATTGCGTATTTCCTTAATCGGTTTGTCAATCGGAATTTTTTCATTTTCAAAATGATAACAAGGAAGAATAATTTCGTTATTGGGAGAGATAACTACGACACGAGAGACTGCTTTGCATTTAGGTTCTGAGATATGATTTCCGCCGTCTTTTCTAAGTTTAATAAAGCCCTTATTCATATAGACATAAGGTTTTCCGTCAATATAATTTTCAATGTAGTCAAGAGCTTCATTAGACAGTCCAGGGTTTCCGAAATAAGAAAAGACAGGATTAACAATTAATAGTAATTCTCTTTTTGCGGCTATCTCATGCATACGCGGAAGTTTTTTATATGTTTCATTTGTTACAGTAAACAGAATATCAGGAAATTCTCCGATAGACTTTGCTAATTCCAAACTTTGCAAAACGCTATTATAGCAATTTACTTTTCTAATCTTATTGTGCTCATCTTCGTCAGGAGAATCTAAAGAAAAATGGAGTAGATTAATATTGCCTGCTAATTTTTCAGCGAATTTATGATATAAAAGTCCGTTAGTTGTGATACTAGTTTGCATTTTTAATTTTTTAGCGAAAGCTGCCATAAGATGGATATCCTTATGCAGAAGAGGTTCCCCGCCGGTTAAATCTATAAATTTAACACCAAGAGCAGCAAGCTGGGTTACATTTGATTTGAAATCATCAAGACTTGCAAAAGGTGTATTCTTAAAATTTTCATGTACGCCGAAATGACAAAATTCGCAAAAGGCATTACATCGATAAGTAACGTAATAATTACATAACAGAAGCATTAATATTCTCTGCCTTTCCAAATTACTTTTCTATTAATTGCTAAAATAAATGGGATTGAAACGACATAAAACGTATAATATAATTGAAAAATAAAAAAGTATTTTAAATTATTTTGCAAGCCAAGGATTTTAAGGACCGGATAAATTAAAAAGAAGTCAATAGCTATTTTGAATATTACAAGGGAAAGCCATACCGATGAAAATAAAAACGGTGTCAATAAGACGGCTAAGTTTGCAACGAATCCCCAAGCCATAATAAAGTATCCGCGTAAGGGGACATCTAGACCGCCGACTGACCAGCGCTTTTTTTGTCGGTAAATTTCGGTGATATTTTTACAGGGGATAGAGGTTATTAATGAATCGGGGTTGAGAGGAAAAATTATTTTATATTTTTTTAACTTATAAATTGATTTTAGCAAGTTAAAATCCTCAGTAACACTAAACGGGAGGTTTGCATAACCTCCTACTTCGTTATAGGCGCTTTTTCTGTATGACATATTATTTCCGATGCAGCTGATTGGAATTTTTAGATTAATTGTGCCGGCGGCGGCGACCAGAAGATATATAAAATCCAGAGCCTGCATTCCGCTAAAGGCATCTGCGGCTAATTGAGTTGTATAGCCATTGACGGCGGCGACATCATTTAGGTAATAAGATGCGATTGTCATAGCCCATTTGGGATTGACTTCGCAATCTGCGTCAGTAGTTAGGATTACTTCGCCCGAGGCAATTTCGATACCATTTGCCAGGGCATTAGTTTTCCCGATAAGTCTGCCTATTTCTTTTTTTGTAATTATTTTTTTAAATCTTTCTTTACCAGCTATAAATTCTTCAACTAATTTGCCGGTTGAATCAGTTGATTTATCATCTACAATAATAATTTCTAGTTTTCCATCAGGATAGATCAATTTATCCAGGGAATCCAGGCAACGGATTATATTATTTTCCTCATTGCGAGCGGCAACAATCACAGTTGCTGACGGCAGTTCGCTTTCTTTTAGCCGAGGGAATATTTTACTTGCCCCGATTGCAAATAGAACTGATTGAATAAAATAGCCGGAGAGCACAATCAGGAATATTATTTCAAACATTCTGAAGGATCTCCGAATTCAAATCCATTTTTATTCATCGTTTCCATTAAAATCTCAAGCGAGTCAACAATTATATTTTTAGATTTCAAGCTATCATGAAAAACGACTATAGAATCATTCTTCAAATATTTATCGACAGCAAATTTAACAAGATTTAGATCATTTTTATAATCATAGGTTAATAACGACCACATAACATTGACAAAACCGGCTTCTTTTAAAATTTTACCTGTTCTAAGATTAAATTTCCCATAAGGAGGACGGAAATACCTTAGCGGATAATCATATTTTTCTTTAAGCAACAATTTGAATTCGGATAGTTGAAATTTAAATTCAGCGTCAGGTAATCTATTAATATTTTGATGCTGAGAAGAATGAAATCCGATATAGTGATTTTGATTTATAATTTCAGAAATTAAACCGGGATATTTTGATGAATTATTACCCACACAAAAGAAAAGCGCTTTAATATGCAGTTTATCCAAAGTTTTTAGAATTATGGGAGTAGTTTCGGGCAGCGGTCCGTCGTCAAAAGTAAGGAGGACTTTATTAACCGAACTTTCCCAGATAAAATCATTGAAAATTCTTTTAATTAAGGACGGCGGATTAAAAGAATATTTCAAAAACCATCTCCGTGTCTGCTTTCTTTAATTTTGCTATTAACTTTCTTTTTAAAATTATGTTTTGGGGCGACTTTTTTGCTGCAATATTTTTCAATTTCAGCATAAGCATCAAAGTAGCCCATTTTGCCCGCTTGTTTCAAGTCGGGGCAGGCATCCTGTTTATTACCCGAATCAATATAAGTCATTCCCCGTTTGAAATAGGCTTTAGCCTCATCAGGGTAAATGTCTATAATTTTGGAAAAATCATTCAAAGCATCGTCAAATTTATTTAAAACTCTAAAGGCATCGCCCCTAAAATAATATGCATCTTTATTAGTTGAATCCAGCATAATCACCTTTGAGAAATCCGAAACAGCTAAGTCAAACTGCTGAAGAAGAGCAAAGTCAAAACCACGGATAAGATAAGCATTTACATCATTTGAATCCAATTCGACAGCTTTTGAATAATTTTCGATCGCAGCAGGATAATTTTTCAGTTCACCTTCCGTATTTCCTCTATTTACATAAGCATTCTCATAATTGGGATTTAATTTAATTGACATATCATAATCTTCCAAAGCTCCTTTATAGTCCCGGATTGCATTTTTTAGATATGCCCTGCTAAAATATGTCATAAAATTGTTTGGATCAATTTTAATTGATGCATCAAAATCGGATTCGGATTTTGGATAGTCTTCAATAAGCAAATACTCGATACCCCGATTTAAATATATATCTGA
>JAJYOQ010000172.1 GCA_021796135.1 Bacteroidota bacterium | reverse complement strand
TGTTGGATGCTCAGTGTTCGCCTATAATTATATGAATATTGATATGCAGGAAGCTGCACATGGGAGAGCAAGTGCAGTTGCTACCGGAGTAAAAAGAATTCTTCCGTTAATTTCAGGATAGTACATTAAATAGCATTTTGCCGGCGGAATATTAAAATTTCCCGGAATTTCAGCTCTTATAATGAACGAAAAATCCATAGATCTGCTAGAATTAGTAATAAAAAAAGATACTTTATCATCATAATATTCCTTATCTGCATAAAATCTATTCCAGTCTCTAATACTATATGCTCCTAAATATTTGTTTCTTGATTCATTCTCTATTTGAAAGTCACTCTCATTTTTGACTGCTTCAAATCCTGAAGGTAGGTTATCTTCAAGAAGCAAATAGTGAAAATCATTTTCGATTGTTTCAACATGTGTTTTTACAAGTATTAAATCACCGGACGAAACACTATCATTAATTTTTACTTCAGAATATACAATCCTATTCCCATCATGCTTTGGTTTTAAAATATAGTAATCTTGCGCAACTTTTATTTTGCTATTTTTATTCAATAAATTTTTGTCATTTGAATAATAACTGTTAATTCCGCTATAATAGAGAGTGCCCTTGCCGGACTTTATTATTGTAACCTTATTTATTCCGTTTCTTAATAATTTATTTACTGAGCCATTTATTTTTATTGTAGGTTCATCTGAAAATATATTGTCTTTATCAAAATGTTTATTAATAATTTTCTTGCCATTTAATAAGATTGAAACAGTATAATCAGCACTTAATTCATTTGTGTATTTTAAGTAATCTGTCAAAGCGAAAACTACTGTTGCAGTCTGCTGTGTTGACTGCCATGAGAACCCTTGTCTTTGACCTAATAACCAATGAATAGCTTTTGTCACAAGTTCCGGTTCAAAGTTATTTTTAATAAATGCTTTAACAACGAAAGCAGTGGTTTGAACTTTATCCTGCTGCCATGAATAATGCCATTCTTTTCCGCTCCAATAAGCGCTAGTTTTTTCTTCGGTGACAACTTTTTTTAATTTTTCAAGTACCGAGTTTAAAAGAGTTTGCGAATTCATGCTTTTCAGAGTCAACGACAGTAAAGAAAGAGCGTAAGGATTTAAATCCTTTTGCATAAGAGTATTAATAATGTTAATGTAAATTAAATGATTAAAATCTTTCCCTTTCATTATTTTGGTATAAACATATAACATAAAAGAGGCGGTTGTCGGATCTAAATTATTATAATCTTTTAATTGACTAATTATATTATCTAATCCATATTTAAAGGATAATGAGTCAATATTATAACCCGCATCTTTTGCCATGTTCATTCCATACATAACATAAGATGTCATGTAAGGATTAGTCTCATCATTTATCCACCATCCCCAGCCACCATCCCGGTGTTGAAAACCATATAATCTTTTTAGCCCTGCTTCAACAAATACAGGCAAATTTTTAATAGTTTCAGATTTAACAGGTGCGCCAATTTCTTTTAACGTATTAGATGTGATTAAAGTCGGTAAAAATCTGCTCATTGTTTGCTCAACACAACCATATGGATAACCGGCAAGGTCATCTAATGCTTTCAATATAGATCCGGATATAGAAGGAGAAATTGAAAAACTTAAATTTGCTGTACTTAATTCGGAATTTTTCGGTATTGTAAAGTATAAATTTTTATTTATGTTATTTTCGGAGACTTCTGCCGATATTGGGTAAATATTTTGAATGCCCGAAGGATGAATCGGGACAGTGATTTCTATAGCATCGGATTCTTCGTTGGTCAATGCCTCGGCAAATAATTTAGCGCTATCGGCAGGCGCAGTTATTTTTATTTTCCAATCAACCCTTATCTCAGAATTCTTTGTTAGTTGAATTTTATATGTCTTATTTTTAGACCATTTATTCAGGTTTATATTATTATTAAAATCTACTCTTGATTCTTCGAGATTAACATTTTTTGGTGAAAATGAAATTTTGACATCCTTAGTATTCTTTAAATAATTATGAATAATAGTGGAAACTATAACCTCATCGCCCTGCCTAAAAAATCTTGGGGTTTCAATTTGGATTAATAAGTTTTTTCTTGATATAGTTTTATCTTCGGCTTGACCAACTTCGGAGTTCTGAGTTACGCCTTTAACAGTTGTGCGCCAAGCTGTTAAATTGTCAGGCATCCTAAAATCAATAACTGCTTCACCTTTTTCATCAGTGATTAAATCGGCTTTCCATAAAGGAGCATCTACAAAATTGGAACGTAATTGCGGCTGTACAACTTGAGCTTCTTCCAAGTTTTTGAACATAATTCCTTGCGGTGCAATGGTTTGGTTTAGAACTGAAGTCATTCTTATAAAATCTCGCCCTCCTTCAAATTGTTTGGGAGGTAATATTGGAATAGTATTCTGGAAATTTCCGAGATCAAAATTAGCTGAAGTTTTTCCATTGACGATAACATTCCCTTTGTATAAAACTTCTGCATTATCCAGCAGAATAAAGAATTCATAAGTACCGCCGGTAATATTTGTGAAAATAAAATTTCCCAGCGAATCAGTCTTAGATTTATAGAAGTTATTATCATTGCTAAGAATAGCGTAAATGTTTGCGAAGTTTACAAATCCGGGATGAGAATTTAATTTGCCGGATAATTCAGACATACCTGATTGTGAAATATCATTTTTATCTGTAATTTTTTTATCAATCAATAATATCCTCCGGCTTGCACCGTTGTAGCTGTTATTTTGAAGTGATGTATAAGCAGGTATGAAGGAAAATTTTGGGGCTAAGAAAAAGTCCTGAATATTTAAAGTGTTATCTTTTTTGACAGCATAAATACTTTCATCTATTATCCCAATAGACAAATCAGCATTTTTGACGGGATTTCCCTTTTGATCCTTAACAAATATTTTATATGACGCTTGATCGCCGGGTTTGAAAATTTTCTTAGAAGGTTGTAAAGTAATTTTAAGTATTTTATCTTTATCCAATACACCAACCAACTTTGAATTAGTATATAATTGTTTATTAAATATATATGTTATAGCGATATTGAAACTAGGTGCAAAATCAGCAGATAGAATTTCCTTAATTTGAAGAGAATTTCCGCTAACATTATATATTTTATACCCTAAGAAATTTGCCGCTTCGTAGCTTACTAGGATTTGGGAGTGCGGTTGTGAAAGAAAGATAAAAGCATTCAGAGTATCTCCTTTAATGTAGGAATCCTTATCAGTTACAATCCGGACACTGTTTTCAAATCCTTGAAAGGAATTATTCCCAAATGTTCCTACAGTAAAATATCCTGAAGCAGTAATGGTTCTATTTTTTTCATCATTTGCGATGACCAAGTAATTATATCCGCCATTATAAAAAGAGCGGGGCAGGAAGTTTATTATAGATTTCCCGCTTGAGTCGGTTGATCCAAATAGAGTATCAGCAGGAGGAATAAAGTTATTTTTACCGGAAGAATTTTGCTCAGGGTAATTTACGATAAGTTTGAACTTTGTTCTTACCGGTAAGTTCGAAAAATCTTGCGCATAGACATTCAGATCAATTGCTTTACCAGTTAAGACAAAATACTTTTCCGGAGCTGTAGAAATGTTAAAACTGCCTCTGGAAATTGAAATATCTTTTGTGCCCATCACGGTCTGTCTTGAATTGTCAGTAATCTCTGCCTGAATTGTATAAGTAAAATCATTACTTAAGGTCGAATCAATTTTATAATGAAAAGTATAGTTTCCGTTTTTATCAAGCGCCCCTTCTTGCTGGTAAATTAATTCATTTGCGCTATGGTCAAAGATCTTGCCTGTGTTAAATGAATTATAAAACCATGAATACTCAGATTTAATCCACCATGGACGCCAATACGTGTGTCTAAAAATTTTTAAGTTAACCTTAGCCTCGGAAACTGGTGAGCCGTAATAGTAATTGGCGGAAATTACAGCATTAAGAGAATCATTTGCCGCATAATGATCTCTTGAAGTATTAACTTTCACAGAATATTCAGGTTTTTTATACTCTTCTACACTGAAAGAACCAAAATATGGTTGGTCGTCCTTTACTATAATAACATTATAATTACCAAGATCTGCATCATCACTAAGTTTGAAACTTCCGGATAATGCACCGAACTCATTAGTTGTCTTTTCTTGGTGAGAAATTTCTTTCCTTTTTTGAGTGCGAATAATCACTTTAAATTTATCTCCAGCAACATTTAATAGCTTGTTGCCATCCCGTCCGCGAATTATAGCTTTATAAAATACTGTTTGTCCCGGGCGATAAACCGGTTGATTAGTATAGACGTAAGCCACAAAAGGTTTGGCATCAAGACGAAAATAGAAGTACGGATCGCTTAAAATAGTCTCATCCTTTGTTTGGGCAACTAATAAAGCATTTTCACCTCCGAAGTCGATATTTTCTTTAATAGAGAACAACACCAATCCGTCGCTTTCTGCATTTTTCCTCTGAAGGAGACGGTTATCATTGTATAAGCTAAATTTTACATCTTTTATGACCTCACCGGTTTGTGAATCTGCCACATAAGCCAATACCTGTCTTCCGCTGTTTTTGTAAACTATGGCTTTTGAGGTTACAATTACTCCGCAATAAGCTACATGGCTGCCTTTAATTGCCTGTAAAATATAATTCCCCGGCTCCGTAATTTTCCCTATTTCAAGATTATTATTAGAACCGAAATAAGTGGAAGTATTTATAGCAGAATCCCATTGTTTTATTAACTTTGTGTATTTCAGTAAGACTTGCCGGTTATTTCCCCAAATATCAAAATTGATACGAAGGGAATTTTTATCAACCTTAGAAAAATATTCAATAGGGTCTGTAATTTTAAAGAGCTTGAGATGAAAGTTATTATCTGTTTTAGAATTAGAAGAAATATTGACTGAGACATCACTGCCTGGGCTAAAAACATTATAACAAGAAATATTAAACCTTTCTCCAAAGTTTGGGTCAATTTGCTGCGGATAAATTTTTATAAAACCAGCTAAGGTGAATAAAAGAAAAGAATTAAGAAGGAATTTAGTTATGGGAGATGGCATATTGTTTCTTTTATTAGTTGATAGATTGATTGACATTTCCGAACTAAATATAATAGAATTTATTAGAATAATTTATCTAATTAAAAATGGTATATCCTCATCGGAATCAAATTAATTATATAAAACCAACTATAATACGAAAATAGTCGGATATTTGGGTTTTTAGCCAGATAGCAATCCCATATAGATTTCATATTGAATTTCCATATCCTCAAACCTAACTTTGCATCGTTAAAAATATGTTAAACTAAAACATGAGGTACTTATTGAAGTCAATATCAAAAGTGCTAATCATTTTAGGAATGATTACTTTGGTAGGGTTTACGATCATGTCAAATGAATCCGCTAAACCAATGTTACCGGTTATTAAGACCGAGAAAATTACGGTAACCAATGACGAAAATAGTTCAAACTCCTCGATAGTAAGTTATATTAACAAAGGTACAATGTTAGCATCCTGGTACGGCTCGAAATTTCATGGTAGACAAACTGCAAATGGTGAAATTTATAACCAGATGGCATTTACGGCTGCAAGTAAAAGTCTCAGGTTTGGTACCCTCTTAAAGGTTACCAACCCAAAGAATGACAGATCTGTAATCGTAAGAGTCAATGACAGAGGTCCTTATGTACACGGAAGGCAGCTTGATCTTTCTAAGGCTGCAGCTTTATCATTGGGAATGGCAAGACGGGGAGTTATAAGAGTACAAGTTGCTCAACTTAGTCTCAAAGGAATTAATTTTCCTGTCATCAACCTGAATTAAATATAGTTTACTATCAATTAAAATAAGCCCGGAATGTACCGGGCTTTTCCTTTTAGATGCATATCATACAATAATTTCCCGATAAATTGTTAAATTAGAATCGTTTAATTATACAGATCTATTGAGATTTGGAAATAATTTCAGGTCAATAAAATTAATTGAAAGTATTAATAATGAAATTAAACTTAGGCTGCGGTAATGATTTAAAGAAAGATTATATAAATCTTGATATAGTTGATTACGGAGGCAATAAAATTCATGACATTAACAGTTTTCCTTATCCATTTGAAGATAATACATTTGATGAAATTTTTGCATCGCATGTGCTTGAGCATTTAAATAGCTTCCATAAGACAATCACAGAATTATATAGAATATTGAAAAAAGATGGGATTTTAATTGTTTATGTTCCCTTTTTCTTAAATACTAAGTTCTTTGGCGAACCGGATCATAAAATTCCGTTTTCTATAAGATCATTCGATAATTATGAATACATCGGCAATCGCAAATTAAAATTCTATGAAAAATGGAAATTAAATCATAGGACAAATTATGAAGGGAAAGCACAGTTTGAAGTTTTAGAGAAGAAATTCATTACATCGCACTTTATACCACTGAAATGGATGGACCCAATTCTTAATATAGAACCTGTTATTTATGAAAGATTTTTTTCAGGTATATTTTCACCGGAAGAAGTATATTTTAAATTGCGGGCAGTTAAATACTGACTTAGTTACCAATATTTTACTAAAAGCATTCCATTGAAAAGCTTTTCTCGTATTATTTGCTTTTCAATCCTTCTACAACTATTAATATCCATCCTATTAAGAAACTTACGCCTCCAAAAGGTGTAATAATTGCAAACGCAGTTATGCTCGTTATAGCATAAAAGTACAATGAAAAAGAAAATAGAATTATTCCGATCAGGAAGAATAATGCACTTCTGAAGAATTTTGAATTTCCGCTGACGGCAATTGCTAATATTGCGGCTGAGTGGATTAAATGATACAAGACTCCGGTTTTATAAATTTCGACTGAAGCCGGAGAAAGAATGTTTTTAAGACCATGAGCTCCAAAAGCACCAATGGCTACTCCGGTAAAACCTGCAATTCCGGAAATTATAATCCATAGCTTTGTGCTTTTCATTTTTCTTCCTTAGGATAATTGTTAGTAAATAAATACATTTAACTACAAGCAGGAAATTAGTAAATTTATATTCAATAATTATTGATACAGAATAAATGAATGAATTTGAATTACACTCAAGTTATCAGCCATCCGGGGATCAGCCAAACGCCATAAAGGAATTGGTTGAAGGAATTAAGCGTAAAGATAAATATCAAACTCTTCTCGGCGTCACGGGCAGCGGAAAGACTTTTACTATATCAAACGTTATTCAGCAAGTAAACAGACCTACTTTAATAATCTCTCACAACAAAACTTTGGCTGCACAGCTTTATTCCGAGTTTAAAAGCTTTTTTCCAAATAATGCCGTTGAATTTTTTATAAGCTATTATGACTATTATCAACCGGAAGCTTATGTAGTTTCAAGGGATCTTTTTATTGAAAAGGATTTTTCAGTAAATGAAGAAATTGACCGTCTGCGGTTAAAAGCTACAACTGCTCTCATTGAAGGGAGAAGAGATGTCATAGTTATAGCTAGCGTTAGTTGTATATATGGAATTGGGGCTCCTCAGGAGTATGCTAATCAAATAATTTTTCTAAAGAAGGGCGAAAAACTATCGCGGAAAAAATTACTAAGAGATCTGATAGAAATTCATTATATACGTAACGATAACGATTTTACAAGAGGGTCATTTAGGGCTCGGGGTGATGTAGTTGAAGTCATACCGGCTTACCAATATGAAGAAGCCATAAGAGTAGAGTTTTGGGATGATGATATAGAAAAGATTTCAATTATTGATGCCGTTACCGGAGAAGTTCTTAGGGAGACTGATTCAGTTCCGGTATATCCGGCAAAATATTTTGTTTCAAACCGCGAACAAATTCAAAAAGCTATATACGGGATTGAACAAGAACTAGATGAGCGGTTAAAATACTATTGGAAAGAAGAAAAATATCTCGAAGCTCAAAGGATCGAGCAGCGAACAAAGTTTGATATTGAAATGATGAAAGAAATCGGTTATTGTGCCGGTATTGAAAATTATTCAAGGCACATGGACGGAAGGGAACCGGGATCCCGTCCATTTAACCTTCTTGATTATTTTCCCAAGGATTTTTTATTAGTAATTGATGAATCTCACGTCACCTTGCCGCAATTGCGAGCAATGTATAATGGAGACAGAGCCCGAAAAGAGAATTTGGTTGAATACGGTTTTCGCCTTCCAT
>JAJYOQ010000171.1 GCA_021796135.1 Bacteroidota bacterium | reverse complement strand
AACCTGACGACCAAAAATATTCCCTTTTATTATCAAAATTTATGATAATAAAATTCCAATTCTTTTTACCTTTCAATTTTCCCAAAAGAATGTAATATTCTGGCACTTATTTCTTTTTTATTCTTAAGTATTTTAATAATCAATATACTTACCTTGACATTAAATGTACATAAGGTTAATTTTACACGCTTTTTCAATTTTTAGGAATAAATTTGGGTAAAACTCAATCTGAATCTGATAAAAAACTGCAAGACGCATTAAAAAAATCTGGTGAAATACCTGTTCATATTGCAATAATAATGGACGGTAACGGTAGATGGGCAAGGGGAAAGGGACTGCCACGGGTGGCGGGACATAAGATAGGAGTAGATACAGTACAGGACATTACAGAAGCTTGTGCTCAACTAGGTATAAAATATCTTACTCTTTTTACTTTTTCTACTGAAAATTGGAATAGACCTAAAGATGAAGTTTCGACTTTAATGAGGTTACTTTTAAGAAGTGTAAAAGATCGATGCATAGAATTGAATAAAAACGACATCCGACTTACTACAATAGGTGATATAAAATCATTGCCTTATGAAGTACAAAAAGAATTAGATGAAGCAATTGAAAAAACAAAAAATAATAAAAGAATGACTTTGAATCTTGCTTTAAGTTATAGCGGCAGGTGGGAATTATTAGAAGCGGTCAAATCCATTTCTAAGCTGGTTGCTGCAGGTAAATTAAAAACGGAAGATATCGACGAATCAATTTTTTCAAGAAACCTGACGACCAAAAATATTCCCGATCCGGATTTGCTTATTAGAACGAGCGGTGAATTTAGAGTTAGTAATTTTTTATTATGGCAAATTGCCTATACTGAGTTTTATATTTCAGAAGTTTATTGGCCCGACTTTAATCGTAAGCATTTGTATCAGGCGATTAAGAGCTTTCAAACGAGAGAACGAAGATTCGGCAGAGTAAGTGAACAACTAATCAAGAACGACAAAGGCTTAAAGAATGCTGCAAACCTCCCCCAAGAAATCGCTTAGTTACTTTTTTATTATATTATTTTCCTTTTTGCCGTTTTTTATATATGCGCAAACAACTACTCGCACGAGTCTTAAAATTCTAGGTATTTCAGTTCAAGGAAATAAATCTGCAGATGCATCTACAATAATAGCAAGCAGCGGACTAAAGATTGGCGATGAGATTCAAATTCCCGGTGATCAGACCATGAATGCTATAAAACAGTTATGGTCATTGAATATTTTTTCTGATATTCAAATTCTTATTGATAAACAAATATCAGATGGAGTTTTCCTTGTTATACGTGTAAGTGAGTATCCAAGGTTTGAAAAACTTGTAATCATCGGAAATGATGAAGAAAGCACCAGTGATCTTGATGCTAAAATAAATTTGATAAGGGGACAGATATTAAAACCTCAGGAAGAATCCAGAATCAAATACGCAATCCTTGCACTTTATAGTAAAGATGGATATCTAAACTCTGAAGTTAATATAGAACATTATATATATTATACTGCAGATACCACAAAAAAATCAATAAATGTTATTTGGCGAAATGAAAAAAATCTCTCCGAAGAGTATACAGTCAAATATGATTTAAATGATCAAACATATATTAATCTTATCGAAAAGATAAAAGACAGAATATTGCTTGTCATAAAAATAAAAGAAAATGCAAAAGTTATTATCAGACAAATTGATTTTGTAGGCAACAAGGATTTCTCAAGCAGTGATCTAAAAGGAGCAATGGAAGACACAAAGGAAGCGATATGGTGGAAATTTTGGGAAGGTAATAAATTTGATCCTAAAAAATTTGATTCTGATAAAAAACTAATTGTTGATTATTATCAGAAGCATGGTTATAGAGACGCCCAAATTCTTTCGGATTCACTAATTTATTATAACCATAACAAGGATCTAAAAATTATAATTCGGATTTATGAAGGACCTCAATATCGCATTAGAAATATTGTATGGGAAGGAAATACTATTTTCCCGGAAGTGTTATTAAATGAGAGATTAGGTTTTAAAAAGGGTGACATATTTGATTTCGAAAAATTTGAGCAAAATTTAAAAGGTAATAAAAACCAAACAGATATTTCTTCACTGTATCTTGATGCCGGCTATTTGACATTTAATCTTCAAACAACTGAGAAAAAAGTCCCCGGTGACTCTATAGATGTAAACATTAGATTAGATGAAAAAAATCAATTTAAGATTGGCAAAGTCAGTATCGCCGGAAATGACAAAACAGAAGACAAAGTTATTAGAAGGGAACTTTATACAGTCCCGGGTGATTTTTTCAACAAAGGGTTGCTTTTAAGAAGTATTCAACAGCTTGCTAACCTAAAATATTTTGACGCTGAAAAATTATACGGTGCGGATGGAATAGGAACATCATTTCAAAATGATAGTACTGTAAATGTATTGTTTAATGTCGTGGAAAAATCAAGTGATTACTTAAACGCTTCTGTTGGGTATAGCGGAAGTTTTGGTTTTAGCGGCTCAATAGGTGTCACATTATCTAATTTCGCCTTAGACCATCCATTCTCTTTGGGAGGAGGACAAATTTTAAGTTTTAATTGGCAATTTGGTGTTGGTAACTATTATAGAACCTTTTCTCTTGGTTTTACTGAACCTTGGTTAATGGATACCCCAACTCTTTTAGGGTTTAACCTTTTTGATACAAGACAACAATATATTTATGATCTTCAGCAGAGCGGAATTACAATGACAGTTGGAAGACGTTTAAAATGGCCTGATGATTATTTTAATGTGCAAGGGATGCTTCGTTATCAATACAATGACGTTATAAATGGTCAGGGAACTTATGCACAAGGAATTACACACCAATATACTTTAGGCGCGACAATTTCAAGAAAAGATATTGATAATCCTATATTTCCATCGCGTGGTTCATCAGTAGTTTTAGACGGACAGTTATCCGGAGGACCTTTCCTTCCCGGTGATGTTAACTATTATAAAGTTACTTTTACTGCAGAATGGTATAATAATTTATTTAATACTAATCGGATTGTCCTTTATTCAGTTGCTGACATGGGTTATATACATGAGTTAGATAATGCAACTAAATTAAAAATCAATCCTTTTGAAAAATTCTTTATGGGAGGGAATGGATTAGTTATAGCTACAACACCTTTGCGCGGTTATGACGATAGATCTATAGGACCGGTTGACGCCTATGGAAATGTAATTGGCGGCAGGGTTATGGCTAGATTTACAACGGAGTTAAGATTTGCAGTTACTTTAGATCCGGTTCCTTTATATTTGCTTACATTTGTTGAAGCAGGTAATGTTTATAATGATATTCTGACAACTGATTTGTTTAGTCTTCGAAGATCTGCAGGAGTTGGAGCAAGAATTTTGATAAATCCAATTGGATTGATAGGTTTTGATTTGGGTTATGGTTTTGATAGAAAAGCAGTTAATGGTAAAGATCCTGCTTGGCTTTTTCATTTTCAGTTTGGTAAAGGTTTCTAATTTTTTTATTAACAATATATTTAGAGGTAATACAGTGAGAAAATATTCATTAGTACTGGCAGCGTTATTATTATGCGGAAATTTATTATTTGCGCAAACTTCACAAAAAATTGGCTATGTTGATTCCCAATTAATATTAAATCAACTTCCGGAAGCAATTAAAGCTCAAGGCGATCTTGATGCGTTAACAAATAAATGGTCATCCCATTTAGATAGCCTTAAAGCTGACTACCAGCAAGCACTTGAGGACTATCAGAAACAAGCGAACACTATGCCTGATAATAAAAAACAACTCGAACAACAAAAATTAATAGCTCAGCAAAATTCTATACTTGACTTCCAGAAAGAAAAATTTGCACAAGGAACAGGGGAAATATATAAAATGCAGGATAAAATTTTCACACCAGTGAAAAATAAGATCTATAAAGCTATTCAAGAAGTAGCAAAGCAGGAAGCAATGAAATTTGTATTTGATAAAGCTGGTGATGTAGTTCTTCTTTATGCTGATCCGGCATTTGATATTACTTATAAAGTGTTAGATAAACTTAAGACTGACGTTAAATAAAATTTTTTCAAAAGTTTATCTTAATTAAAATTATATCCCGATAAATAATCGGGATATACCTTTTTTATATTATATAAGAGGAATATATCACAATTTTATACTCTTTATTAATTATTTTGTCAGCTAATAAGATTATGGAGTTAAAATGAAAACTCGAGTTTCAATTTTTATTATTATTACCCTCTTATTCATTCCTAAAATCTCATTTGGTCAACTAAAAATTGGTTATGTAGACTCAAAAACAATTTTGAGTAAACTTCCGGATACCCAGGATGCACATTCCAAGTTAGATGGATTAATTAAAGATTGGCAACTTGAACTCAGTAAAATGGAATCTGAAAAAAAAGCGAAACAAGATGATTATGATAGAAGAAAATTAATTATGACTGAACAAACAAGAACTGAGTTGGAATCTGAGATTAATAAGCTTTCTAAGCAAATAGACGATTACCGAACGAAAAAATTTGGCACAAATGGAGAGTTATTTCAAAAACAAAATGAACTTATGAAGCCTATCCAAAATAAAGTATTTAATGCAATTCAAGATGTAGCTAAACAAGAAGACCTAGATTTTGTATTTGATCGAAGTATAGATAACGATATTCTATTTGCAAAAGATAAATATGATATTACAACTTTGGTATTGGATAAACTTAAATTACAATAAATTATTAAAATGAGCTTTAAACTAAAGGAAGCTGCCAATTTAATTAGCGGCAATTTGACGGGCGATCCGAATATTATTATTAATAATCTAGCAAGAATTGAGGAAGCCAAAGAAGGTGATTTGACATTCCTTTATCTCCCCAATTATCAAAAATATTTTTCTACAACAAGAGCTTCAGCGATTCTGGTAAAAACTGGTTTTAATAAAACCAGAAAAGATTTGACATATATCGAAGTCGCAGATCCTAACAAAGCATTTTTCAAAATTTTAATCAGCTATTTTTCACCAAGTTTTTCCTTGGAAGGGATTGATTCAACTGCATTTGTACATTCTTCAGCTACAATAGGGAAAAATGTTGAAATCGGTAAAAATGTTGTAATTTCTAAAGGATGTAAAATTGGTAACAACGTTAAGATATATCCAAATACAGTTTTATTAAATGAAGTTGAAATAGATGATGATTCATTGATTTTTCAGAATGTTAGTATTAGAGAAAAATGCAAAATAGGTAAAAGAACAATTATTCATGCCGGTACTGTAATCGGCTCGGATGGTTTTGGATTTTTTACAGATGAAAAAAATGTATACCAAAAGATTCCTCAAATCGGGATAGTAATTATAGAAGATGATGTGGAAATTGGTGCAAATGTTACAATTGATCGGGCAGCTTTGGGTGCGACAATCATTAAAAGAGGTGTTAAAATTGACAATCTCGTGCAAATTGCCCATAATGTTATTGTTGGTGAAGATACAGTTATCTCTGCACAAACAGGGATTTCAGGCAGCACAAAAATAGGCAATCATAATATATTGGCTGGTCAAGTTGGAATAATTGGTCATATTGAAACTGCTGATAATGTTATTATTATGGCACAATCAGGCGTTTCTAAGACAATTACTAAGCCGGGACAATACTTTGGCTCTCCTGCCAAGGAGTTTAGAACCTCTCTAAAACTCGAAGCACACATTCGCAATCTACCTGATTATGTCGAGAGGATTACTCAACTCGAAAATAAGATTAATGAATTGACAGAAGAACTAAATCGTTTGAAGGGAAAATAGAAATTACTCTTAATATCAGAATAAAAACTTAGTTGTATTTCTTATCCTGTATAACTATTTTAAAAATCATTTTACCCAATGTTTAATTTTCAACAAATCGGAATCTATAGATGTTAGAACTACAAAGAACAATTGCTAAATCTGTATCTATGTCAGGCATAGGTTTACATACTGGGACATCGTGTACGATGACCTTTAAGCCAGCATCTGAAAATTATGGAATAAAATTTATAAGAGTTGACTTAGGGGGTTCACCTGAAATTCCAGCAACGGCAGATAATGTTGTAGATGTGTCGAGAGGTACAACATTAGGTATAGGTGAAGCTAAAGTTCATACGGTTGAACATGTTTTAGCTGCAATAGTAGGACTTCAAATTGACAATATTATTATTGAGTTAAACGGTATTGAACCTCCCGTAGGCGATGGAAGCGCTCTCCCTTATGTTGAACAATTATTAAAAGCTGAGTTTGTCCAACAAAATTCACCAAAAGATTATTTAATCATTGATCAAACCGTAACATATCATAATGAAGAAAACCAAATTGATATTGTGGCTCTACCTCTTGATGATTATCGAGCTACAGTTATGGTTGATTACCAAAATCCGGCATTAGGGAGTCAACATACCGGGTTATTTGATCTTGAAAAAGAATTTATTTCCGAATTTGCCCCGGCTCGAACTTTTTGTTTCCTGAGTGAAGTTGAACAATTGGCTGATGCAGGGTTGATTAAAGGAGGAGATATTGATAATGCAGTTGTTATTGTCGATAGAAATTCTGACGAATTAGAGCTAGACGGATTGCGAAAGAAATTAGGAATTACTGAAAATGTTATAATTGGGGCAAACGGAATTCTTAACAATAAAAAATTAAGGTTTAAAAATGAACCGGTTCGACACAAACTATTAGACTTACTCGGAGATTTAGCATTAATTGGAGCTCCAATTAAAGCTCAAATATTAGCAGCAAGACCAGGTCATAAGGCTAATGTCGAATTTGCAAAACAAGTGAGAAAACTTTATCAGCAAAAGAAATTAGTCAAAAAATTTCAGTTTGTAAAAAAAGAAGGTGTTATATTTGACACTAATGCTATTCAAAGGATTTTGCCGCATAGATATCCATTTCTTCTGGTAGACCGAATTGTGCATCTCGACTTAGATAAAAAAGTTATTGGTATAAAATCGGTTTCAATCAACGAACCATTTTTCCAGGGGCATTTTCCGGGGCAGCCAGTAATGCCCGGAGTTCTAATAATTGAAGCTATGGCACAAACCGGCGGTGTCCTTCTTCTAAATTCCTTTCCCGATCCTGAAAAGAAATTAGTAATGTTTATGCAAATAAATAATGCTAAGTTTCGAAAACCTGTATTACCAGGAGACCAACTTTATATGGAAGTAGTTTTAACAACTAGAAAAAATAAAGTTGTAATGATGTCTGGCAAATCCTATGTAAATGAAATACTTGTGGCCGAAGCTGAGTTTATGGCTGCTATAGTTAATAGGGAATCAAATGATAATTTATAAATCTTAAAGCATTGTTAAAAAAATGACGAATATTCATTCAACAGCAATCGTAAGTAAAAATGCTAAAATTGGAAATGACGTAATTATTTCTCCTTATGCAATAGTTGAAGATGATGTTGAAATTGGAAACGAGAGTTATATCGGTCCACACGCTGTATTATACAATGGTGCTCGGATCGGTGAGCATGTAAAAGTAAATCAAGGAGCCTCTGTAGCCCATACTCCTCAAGATCTAAAATTCGGTAACGAGCAATCATTTTTTTATGTCGGCGATAATACAGTTATTCATGAGTTTGTTACTCTTCATAGAGGGACTAAAGAAACAGGTTTTTCAAGTGTTGGGAAGAATTGCCTTTTAATGGCTTATTCTCATGTTGCTCATGATACTACTGTAGGAGATAATTGTATCCTTGCAAATGGTGTCCAGATAGCCGGGCATGTGACAATAGAAGACTGGGTAATTATAGGTGGAATGACGCCAGTTCATCAATTTTGCATAGTTGGTCAGCATGCGATGGTGGGAGGAGGCTTTCGAGTTACTCAAGATGTTCCGCCATTTATTCTTACAGCTGCAGAACCTTTAAAATTTAGCGGTTTAAATATAATTGGGTTACGAAGAAGAGGCTTTTCAAACAATGACATACAGACGTTAAAGAAAGCTTATAACTATTTATACGATAATTCACTAAACATCTCTCAAGCAAAAAAAATAATAACAGATGAATTGGGTGATAATATATTTGTTAAAAAAGTTTTAGAATTTTTAGAAAGAAGCAAAAGAGGTTTGATAGGTAAATGAGATGGCACTTTTTAAATACAGGCATTTCAACCGGTCAAA